>JAEXTB010000070.1 GCA_023453725.1 Bacillota bacterium
GACTGGACGCGCTCCTTGGGGATTTTGACGCGACCGCAAGGCCGGACGCGGCAGGCATCCGCGAGCTTGAAATAGACAAGCTGTATCCAAACCCGGATCAGCCGCGCAAGGAGTTTGATAAAGAGCGCCTCGAAGAGCTTGCGGGGTCCTTAAAGCGCCATGGCATGGTGCAGCCCATTGTGGTGCGCAAGTATGGCGAACGGTATATGATCGTCACAGGCGAGCGCCGCTACCGCGCGGCAAAGCTTGCAGGGCTAAGCAAAGTACCCGTTGTGGTGCGGGATTTCGGCACGGAAGAAATACTTGAGATTGCGCTCATCGAAAACATCCAGCGCGAAAACCTCAACCCGATCGAGGAAGCCGCCGCAATCTCCTTCTTAATGGAGCAGCATGACCTTACGCAGGAGGAAGTTTCCGAGCGTCTTTCCAAGAGCCGCCCCGCGGTTGCAAACGCCCTGCGGTTGTTAAACCTTCCTGAGCCCGTCAAAAAACTTGTGCGCACAGGCGCGCTTTCAGCGGGGCATGGCCGCGCCCTTGCCGTACTGGAGGACGCCGCCGTGCAGGAGCGTCTTGCCCGGCAGGCGGTGGAGAGCCGCTGCTCGGTCCGCGCCATGGAACAGATGGTAAAAGTTGCGGCAGGCGAGGAAGCCACGGTAAAGAAAGCGCCGCGCAAGGAAAAAGTGATGGACGCCGATCTTTACGATGTGGAAGAGCGCATGCGCGAGCGCCTGGGGACTAAAGTGAAAATCATGGGCGGCAAAAAGCGCGGCAAAGTGATCATTGAATATTACAGCTCCGATTCGCTGCAGGATATCTACGAGGCGATATTGGGGGACTAAAAAGCAAAAATCAATACGGGGTGCGCCAGAAGCGCTCCCCGTTTTTTCATTCTGTTCCGGAACCGGGGAAATACCGCCGTAAGACCCCGGCAAGGGCAAATTCCATGCTATAATAGAAGCGATAAAGAACTGACGGAGAGATAAGCATGAAAACGCTGCTGCACGCCTGCTGCGCGCCCTGCTCCATCGCATGTGTGAAAACATTGCGCAATGAGGGCATAGAGCCGACATTATATTGGTATAACCCCAACATCCATCCGTTTACCGAGTACCGGAGCCGGAAGGATACGCTTGTTGCATACGCCAAAGACAACGGCTTGGACTGCGTTCTACAGGACGAATACGGCCTGCGGCCTTTTTTGGATACTGTCATGCCGAAACTTGAAAACCGCTGTGCCGGCTGCTACGAACTGCGGCTTAGTAGCGTTGCGCGTTATGCGGCGGAGCAAGGTTATGCACAGTTTTCTACAACATTGTTGATAAGTCCTTATCAGAATCATGATCTGCTGCGCGAGGTGGGGGAAGAGATGGCAAAAAAATACGGCGTTTCGTTCCTGTACCAGGATTTTCGCCCCTATTTCCGGGAAGGGCAGCAGGAAGCGCGGGACTCTCAGCTGTACATGCAAAAGTACTGCGGCTGTATCTTCAGCGAAGAGGAACGGTACCGCAAGAAAAAGTAGCGGGGAAGAAAAGCCCGTCCTGATGCGGCAAAACAAAAAACGAAGGTTCGAACGAAATCCCTGCATCGTCTGCATCCAGTTATATGTCCTGATGCGACTTATGTGCATGCCCTCTGCCGCGCAATGCCCTCCGAAGATAACGCTGCAGCACAAACAGCCCCGCGTACAGCGCTAATAAACCAATCAAAGCGGGTACCATATCCTGCACCCCCAGTCCAAATAAGAACATATATACTCCATCCCGTTCGAATAACTGTGGCCAGGGCACGCTTCTTGCGGAAAACGCAGTTTCTAATATCAAACTATTTTGCATTGCTCCAAAACGTGTCTGGAATATACAACTCCGCTCCTGTTAGCTCACGGTTACAAGCGAGGTGCCATATTGGCGTGTATTTTCTTGACGTACATGCTCGTGCATGCTAAAATCCTACCATAACAGTATTGATTAGACACAACTAACCATATTGTAGTTTATAGAATGCGCCTTGTCATTCTATTTTTTCCGACAATGGTTAGAGATAACTAACGAAAAAGTTACGGAAGGCGGACGCACGCATGAGCGTTGTAATCGTAGGTGGGAACTGCAGGATGCACCATTTGTATCAATCATGCTGTGCGGATTATGGCTGCACAGCCAAGGTCTTTACGCAGATGAAGGGCGAACTAAAGCGTAAAATCGGCTCGCCTGATCTCTTGATACTCTTTACGGATACGGTCTCCCACAAGATGGTGGAATGCGCCATGTGTGAAGCAAAGCGTACAAATGCATGTGTGGAGCGCGTGCATTCGAGTAGCCTTTCCGCGCTCAGGAGCATACTCTCTTCACATTTTCAGGGGGTACAGCGCGCATAATATGGCCATGTGCAAGCAACAACAAAATTTTGAACGGCATTTGGTCGCTTATTGTGCGCCGACATTGGCTGGCTTAAAAACAGGCGGACTGTTCCGTGTGCAGACATGCGCGTGTATTGACGCGCAGTCCCAAGTCGGCTTCTGGGACAGGGAGCTTTCTCCGCGCGGCGTGCGGCTCGTGGTGCTGCATCAGGATGGCCGTGGCGCTTTGATTTATGCCTACCGTCCGTCAAGACTGATGCAGGATATTGACGCGCCCGGCGTGAAGGAGTTTCTTTCAGGCTGCGGGTATGGAAAAGTGGACTCGGCTGCGGCGGTCGTAAATACGCTCCGGGAGCGCATCGCCGCAAAGCAGGGGTTTCCGCATGAGATCGGTTTGTTCTTAAGCTACCCGCTTGCGGATGTGACGGGTTTTATTCAAAACAACGGCCGGAACTTTACGCTGTGCGGCTATTGGAAGGTGTATGGGGATGCCTCTGAGGCTGCGCGCTGTTTTGCCCGCTATAAAACATGCGCCCAAGTTTATTTGCGGCAGTTTGAGTTGGGTATGACAATCACGCAACTGACCATTGCCGTATAAATATTTGGAAAAATGTTGTATAAACAACAGATGAATTCAGAGTAATTTAGTAGACTATTCTTACCGGAACAATCCGGGTATCAATATGGTGTTGATCCAATAAATGCAGATAGAAAAGAGGAGACGAAAATGAGTAAAGTAGCAATCGTGTACTGGAGCGGCACGGGGAATACCGAGGCCATGGCAAACTATATTGCAGAAGGCGCTAAGGAAGCGGGCGCTGACGTATCCGTCTTCCAGGCTGCGGACTTCAAAAAGGATCAGGCGGCGGGTTTTGACGCGCTTGCGTTCGGTTGCCCGTCCATGGGTGTGGAAGAGCTGGAGGATGGGGAGTTTGCGCCCATGTTTGAAAACGTGAAGGGCTCGCTTTCCGGCAAAAAGGTTGCGCTGTTCGGCTCATATGGCTGGGGCGATGGCGAATGGATGCGCACATGGCAGTCCGATGTGGAAGCGGATGGCATCGCTTTGGTTGCCGAAGGGCTGATTGTAAACGAAACGCCCGATGCCGAGGGCGAAGTTGCCTGCAAGGAACTGGGGAAAAAATTAGCCTAATTGATCAGGTTTGAGCTGAGTACGATGGAGGCTTTGCCTCCATACCTCCATGCAGGGCCGTAACGGCCCTACAGACCCACTTTAAAAACCCTCTTAAAAAGGCATACAAACATCCGGATTTTTCCTCCGGATGTTTTTTTGTTGTAGAAACAACGGACAAATCCCAAGTAAAGCAGTATACTTTACTCACAAAAGCGTTACAGACGCAACCAGGCGGGGAGGGAGACCATGCAAAAGCAACTGAACCTGAATGATACCGTGTATGCGTTGTGCACACAATATCCCGAGCTTGTTTCGGTTTTGCAGGGATTGGGGTTTGCCGATATTGCAAAACCGGGCATGCTACAGACAGCGGGCCGCTTTATGACGCTCAAAAAGGGCGCGGCCTTGAAAAACATCAGCATGGACGATATCCGCGCGGCGCTTGCGGAACGCGGATATCTCGTACAGGAGTAAGGAAAGGAAAAACGCGCATGAGTAAGGAAATCAACAACAGGGAATACCGCAAAACCGTAATTGAGCAGTTGATCCGCCAGCTGCATGAAGGTAAGACCGTAGATGAAGTAAAGGCGCAGTTTGAAGAAGCGTTTTCCGGCGTTTCCGCTTCCGAAATTTCAGAGGCGGAGCAGGCGCTTATCGCTGGCGGCATGCCTGTTACAGAGGTGCAGCGCCTGTGCGATGTGCACGCCGCGGTATTCAAGGGGTCCATTGAGGAAATTCATAGCCAGCCGCAGGACAGCTCCTATGAGGCCGGGCATCCGTTGCAGACGCTGCGCCTGGAAAACCGCGCTTTGGAACGGCTGCTGGATGAAGAAGTACGCCCCAAGCTTCGTGCATTCTTCCTGTGCAGCGGCGAGGAGGAACAGGAAGCGCTCATGGAGCGCGTGCGCTTGCTCGCCCAGATCGATCTCCATTACAGCAAGAAGGAAAACCTGCTGTTCCCGCTGCTGGAAAAGCACGGCATTACCGCGCCGCCCAAGGTCATGTGGGGCGTTGATGATGAAATCCGTACGTTGATCAAGACCACGCTTCAGGCACTTGACGGCGGCAGGGGCGGGGAAGCCGTGCATACGCTTGAGGAAGCCTTGGCAAAAATCGGCGAGATGATATTCAAAGAGGAGAACATCTTGTTCCCGATGCTGCTTGAAACGCTTTCTTCCGGCGAATGGGCAGGCATTGCGCAGGAGCAGGGGGACATCGGCTATTTCCTGATTGCTCCGCAGCCCGCGTGGAAGCCAAGAGGCGAAGCGGTGCAGGAGGAAAAGAAAGCGGAACTGCCTGCAGGCGATGTGCGCCTGCCGACCGGCGTTTTTTCCGTGGATGAACTCACGCGCGTACTCAATGCGCTGCCCATTGACATTACGTTTGTGGACGCGGATGATACCGTGAAGTACTTTTCAGAAAGCAAGGAGCGCGTATTCCCCCGTACCCGCGCCATCATCGGCCGTAAGGTCATCAACTGCCATCCGCCCGCAAGCATGCATGTGGTGCAGGGAATACTGGATGATTTCCGCGCGGGCAAAAAAGAGCATGAGGATTTCTGGATTCAGATGGGGGGCCGCTATCTCTTCATCCGGTATTTCGCGGTGCGGGACGATGCGGGCAAATTTATAGGCACGCTCGAAGTGACGCAGGACATTGCGCCCATACAGGCGATTACGGGCGAAAAGCGTCTGGTTTCCCCGACATGATGGCGGGATGTCCCGCATATAGCAACAGAATAATAACAGAGCCGCATAGAAAGGAAGTTATCCATGAGCATTTTAAAGAATATCGAGCTTGCAACCGTACTGCCGCTTGTTTCCTTGGTACCTTACCAGCCGGGCCAGATCATCAGCAGGACTCTGGTACAAAATAAGGCGGTTTCCATTACACTGTTTGCGTTTGAAGCGGGCGAGGAAATCAGCACCCATGCGTCGGGCGGGGACGCGCTTGTACAGGCGCTTGACGGGGAAGGAATCATCACCATTGAGGGTGTGGAGTATCGCGTCAAGGCGGGGGAGAGCATTGTCATGCCGTCAGGCAAACCCCACGCCGTACGCTGCGAAGCGCGCTTCCAGATGATGCTGACCGTCGTGTTCCCGCAGTAGCGTCTATAACAAAGCCAACAGGTTTTTGACGGATGGCGTTTCTATGCCTAAAAGCTGTGTATCTTACATAGAGAAAAGAATAGATAAAGGAGGAATAGAAATGGACATCAAAGCGAAGATAGATGAAATTGCAGGAAAAATCAAAAGCGATAAAACGCTCATGAGCAGGTTTCAAAAGGAACCCATCCCCACGGTGGAAGGATTGATCGGCATTGATTTGCCTGACGATTTGATACAAAACGTGGTGGAAGGCGTAAAGGCAAAGATCAACATTGACTCTATTGGGGATTTGTTCGGAAGTGTTAAAAAGCTGTTCTGATGTTTTTAATAAAGGCATAAAAAAGTCCGCCAAAGGCGGGCTCTTTTATATGAATGCCATATGTGAGGGATGGGCTACCTTTCGTAATCGAGCACCAGCACGCGGTCTTCTCCCAGCGTCTCGTGGGTAATGGAGGCCTCGCTCTGGTTGAGCTTATGGATTTTGCAGTTGCGCGCAATGGAAAGCAGCGGCTCAATGCCCAGCAGCGGTTTTGACAGCGTCAGTTTCGGAGTCTGGAAGTGCATGGGGATCAGCACGCGCGTGCAGGTCCGGTTTGCGATTTCGCACGCGGCAGGCGGGTCTATGGTATAGGTGCCGCCTACGGGGGTAAGCAGGACATCGAGCTTACCCAGGGCGGCAAACGCTTCCTCGGACGGGAGCGCGCCAAGATCGCCCAGGTGCGCAATGCGAAGGCCGTCCATTTCAAATAAGAATATCAAGTTGCTGCCTCGCTTTTTCCCGCCCACTTCGTCATGGAAGGAGGGGATGCCCGTGATGCGCACGCCATCCTTTTCAAAAACGCCCGCCTCCTGCAGCACAATGGGTGTGCCGCGTATGGCGGCAACATAATTGTGGTCGTCATGCTGGTGACTGACGGTCACGATATCTGCTTCAATGTCATGGAGCCGGTATCCGGTATCAGGGCCGCAGGGATCAATAAATATCTTCAGGCCGCTCTGCGCCGTCAACAAAAAGCTGCTGTGTCCGTACCATTTGATGATCATTGTAATTCCTCCTGTTCTTCAGGCGCAAGCGGCCCGTAAAGTGTGGTAAGGCCTAGGGTAAGGATGCGTAGGGCGAGTTCCGCCACATACGCGCTGCTGTTGCACAGACCCGGCCGGAGCCTGGGCAGCACGCTGCGCGTCATTGTCAAAAGTGCATCGGAAGCGGCAAGCAGCCGCAGCCGCAGCCCACGAGGATGGTGGAACCGCTCCGGTATGGCGAGTGTCAGCAAAAGCGCACTCTGCACGGCGGGATTTTGGGGGCAGCAGGGCGTTTCTTCTCTGGTTTTTCTGGCGAGCATCCACATGCGCCGTATGGTATAGGAAATGCGGGCGCGGGCTGCGTCGTCATGTGCAACGAAAGGTCCGGGCCCGGCCGCTTCTGGATATTCCCCAAGCGCGTTTACAAGAAGTGCGGTATAGAGCTCGCCGCTCAAATCAAAGAGCAGGTGTCCGCCGCTGTGTGTAACGCGTGCAATGGGGGAGACGCCGAGATACTTGAAGGACGGCAGCGCTTCGTGCAGCTTTTGTGCCAGCGTCCCTGCATCCATCTGGAGCCTGAGCGGGGCTGCGCACCGCACCGCACAACCGTCCGCCGGGCAATCCATTTCATGGGAGTATACGGTTTTACCCGCAAGCTCGCCGGTTATCGCCGCAAGGTAAGCACGCAGCTCTTCCAAATGACTGGTCATGCGCCAATTACCCCTTTTTATATATTATAACAGGATACTGTACAGTCGAACCCTTGTCAAATGGTTTTGCAGCATCGCGCAAAAGAAACTGCATTTTAAGCAACTACCTTGTGGCCGCGGCTGCATTTGGGTATGATAGTATTATCCTATTATCAAAGTGAGGACCGCATGCAAAACACGATCTATTTAAGCAGCGTTTATGATCCTTACCATAACCTTGCGCTTGAATCGCTGCTGTTCGATGCGCAGGGCGGTGGTTGCACGCTTTATCTGTGGCAAAATCAAAACACCGTAGTCATTGGAAAGAACCAGAATGCCTGGAAGGAGTGCCGCACGCAGCTGTTGGAGCAGGAGGGCGGCCACCTGGCCAGGCGCTCTTCCGGCGGCGGCGCGGTGTTCCATGACCTCGGCAATCTGAACTTTACGTTTATTCTTCCCCGCAAGGCATACGATGTGCACAAGCAGCTTTCCGTCATTCAGCAGGCGGCAGCAACATTCGGCATTGAAACGGAGTTTACCGGCCGGAACGATCTTGTGGTCAGGGAGAGCGGCGCAAAATTCTCCGGCAACGCGTTCCGCTTCGGCGCGGATGTCGCCATGCATCACGGCACGGTGCTCATCGATGTGGATATGCAAAAGCTTGCCCGCTATCTTGCCCCCCCGCCGGACAAGCTTGCCGCAAAGGGCATTGAAAGCGTGCGCGCCAGAGTTCAGAACCTGCATGATCTCAACCCGGCCTTGACGGTGGAAACCATGAAGGACGCGCTCATTGACGCGTTTATCAAGACATACGGCATTGCCCGCGTAGGGCAGGAGATACAGCTGGACGAAGAAAAGCTCGCCTCACTCACGCAGCTTTATGGCTCTTGGGAGTGGCGCATGGGCAGGACGCCCGCGTTTGATATCATATTGGAACAGCGTTTTTCCTGGGGCGGCGTAGAAATGCAGCTGTCGTTGAGCAAGGGCCGCATTGTTGACGCCAAGGTGTATTCGGATGCGATGGATGAAGCGTTTATTGAACGCATCGCGCCGGTGCTTCTGTGCTCGCCGTTCCAATCCGCTGAAATGGCAGAGCGCATCCGTGCGCTGCGGCATCCGCAGGCGGGTGAGCTTGCGGACTGGATACTGGAAAAGGGATTTTAATGCACTTCAACTTTTAAGGGCCGCTCTCCGGAAGGCGGGTTTGAAGCACAGTACAGTACGCAAGGCTGCGGATGATCGCAGCCTTGCGTTTGCTTTTACCCATGCTGAAGCCTACATGCCAGATTGTTCTACTGCAGGCATATACTATGCTGTAAGCAAAATAAGGCAGGGGCGCGTTATGAGCTGGCAGGAAAATATACGTCTTCTTTGGACCGATCATTTGGTTTGGATCAGGCATTTTATCATCAGCCTGATGTTCAGGCTCCGGGACCTGAGCTATGTAACAATACGCACAATTCAGAATACGATTGATTTTTCGGGACAACTCACGCCTTTTTATGGTCTGGATAACGCAAAGCGGTATGAGGCGTTGCTGACCGAACGAATTCTGCTATTAGCGGAATTGGCATCCAATAAGAGCCGGCTTCGATACCTCCTTTCAGCTGTCAAAACTGCAGACAAACGCCGACGATATCGCAACGCTGTTCTCCGAATTAAACCCTTATTGGGATAAGGCTGTATGGCAGCAGATGTTGTATGCCCAGTATCGGCTTGAGGAGCAGCTGATCAGGGAGATCAACGAAGATAAATTCTCCACATCGATTCCTACATACGATGTAATTTATCAAAACGCTTTACATATGGCAAACTATATGATCGATGGGATAACGGCGCAATTTCCCCAATATGCGTATCCCGCAGGCACTGTGATCTCTTAGTTCTGTCAGCCAATCCATATATATTCTTTACACAATGCCATCATCGTTCATGATTATTTCACCGTTATTCCTATAACTATCGTCGCGCGCTATGGTATACTGGTAGCGGATGATCCACTACTTCCAAAATGACCAAAGATGAGGATATCATGAAGCGAAGCCTGAGCCTGCTGCTAATTCTTGTACTGCTGCTCATGGCGGTTCCGGCCTGCAAAGCGCCGGCTGCCGTGGACGCGCGGGATGCGTTTTTGCAATTGATCGATGCGGGGCAGTTTGACGCGGCGTATGAAATGCTGCACTCTTCCGTGCGGTACGATGCGGAGCAGGCGGCAAAGGATCTGGCGGAAAAAAAAGAGCAGTCCATCAGCCGCATTTCTAAGGAGCAGTTTGTCAAGCGCTATGAGGCGATATTCGATGAACTCCAGATTACCGGCTTAAGCTATACGCCGCTTTCTAACGTAGAGGGCGAGGCCATCTGCGTTTACGACTACAGGCTTACCTACGAAAGCAATTTGATCGGCGATCAGGAAATGGATTTCCGCATGTCTGCGCGGCGTGAAAACGGGGTTTGGACGGTGGAGTGGACGCCTGCGCTGCTTTTCCCTGAAATGGCTTGGGGGGATACCGTGCGCGTTGCAAAGACCACCGCGCAGCGCGGGGAAATACTCGCCGACGGCGTTGCCTATGCGCAGACCGTCAACGCCGTATCCATTATCGCGGTGCCAGAAAAGATAGAGGACGAGGCACAGTTTACGCGCCAGGCGGCCATGCTTTTGAACATGTCCATTGAGGCGGTGGAGAAGAAGCTTACAAAAGTATATGGAGATTTTGTCATACTCAAGCAGCTTTATCCGGACGAGCTGACCGAGAGCCTTGAAGAACAGCTCCTGCTCATCCCCGGCATCTCCATAGACAAAAGCAATTTCGGCACACTGCGCTATTACCCGCAAAAGAGCACGCTCGCCCATATCATCGGGTATGTGGGGGCCGCCACCGCGGAGGATTTAAAGACGCTCACCGGCAGCGAAAAGGGCGACGACGTTTACAACACCGATTCGCGCGTGGGAAAAAGCGGGCTTGAGAGCATCTATGAAAAGCAGTTAAGGGGCACCGACGGGTATTTTATTTATATCAGCGCGTCGGATGGCGTAAATAAAAAGACGCTTTATGAGCAAAAAGCGGAAAACGGACTGGACGTACAGCTGACATTGAACCCGGAGTTGCAGGCGCGTGCCGAGCTTATGCTCAAATATTCGCTCTTTGGGGATGATACGGCGGGGGCCGTTGTGGTGCTCAACCCCAAGACGGGTGAAATAGAGGCGATGGTAAGCTATCCCTCGTTTGACCTCAACCAATTTACGCGCGGCATTCCGGAGACGGACTGGCAGCGACTAAGCACGCAGAAAAACGCGCCGCTGTTTAACAGGCTTACCCGCGGCCTTTACCCGCCCGGCTCCATATTTAAGCCTTATACGGCGGCGGTGGCGCTTGAATCGGGCGCCATGTCGCCCGAGTCCACGTTCCCTATGGACAAGGAGCATATTGAGGAGGATAAGTGGCTTCCTTCCGACCGAGGAGAGTTCGGCCCTTGGGGCTATGCGTCCATTACCCGCGTGCATTTGGACCACAGGCATTCCCCGCCGCTCAACATGCACACCGGCATGATTGACTCGGACAACATCTATTTTTCCTACGCCGCGCTCAAAACCGGAACCGATGCGTTTGTCAGCTATATGGAAAACGCGGGGTATACGGAGAGCATTCCCTTTGATACTTCGGTACTGCCCGCGCAGCTGAAAAACGAAAAGTCCGAATGGTCGCCCATGCTGCTTGCGGAAAGCTCGTTTGGCCAGGGCGAGGTGCTGGTTACACCATTGCAGGCTGCGTCCATGTTTTCCGCATTAGCAAACAACGGCAGCATACAGGCGCCCTATGTCGTAAAAGGGCTCTACCGGACAGAAGGCGCTGAGTATATCCCGGTTACCCAGCATGAGAACAGCGTCTGGAAAGAAAACATCATCAAGCAGAGCACAGTGGATACATTAACCCCCATGCTGGAGGACGTTATCGAATCCGGTACCGGCGCGTGGCTGCACATGGACAATATTGCGGGCAAGACTGGTACGGCGCAGATCGGCAACGACAGGACAAAGGAAATCAACTGGTTTGTGGGATACCGGCTGAGGACCGAAGAGGACAGGCTGGTGCTTGTCATGCTGGAGGTACCCGCCAACTCCAAAGCGTTTTCTCAGACCAAGTTCGATGTCGCGCGGGAGCTGTTAAAGTAAACGGATGTCCATTCCGCATTGTGCGCATGTTGCGTGCAATAATATATAAAGCGGGAGGGACGACAAGTGAAAACAGGTTATAGTATATATTAGGGCGAAACCGCATGATATGAGGCCGTGCGCCCTGTTGTATGCGGAAAGAGGAGTACTAAAATCCATGGAACATATCAACAATATCTGCATCTTCGCCTCCTCAAGCGAATTGCTGGAGCCGAAGTATTTTGCCTTGGCGGAGGAGCTTGGGCATGCCGTGGCGCGCTCGGGCGCGGGCATGGTATTTGGCGGCGGGCAGCGGGGATTAATGGGGGCTGTTGCGCGCGGCGTGAAAGAGGAGGATGGGTGCATTACGGGCGTTATCCCCGTACGGCTCAACAAACCCGGCGTTGCCTTTGAGGGATGTACGGAATTTTACGAAACCGAAACCATGCATGCCCGCAAGCAGCGTATGGAGGATCTATCGGATGCCTTCATCGCACTGCCCGGCGGCTTTGGCACACTTGAAGAGGTGCTTGAGGTAATTACGCTCAGGCAGCTTGGCTACCATGACAAGCCCATTGTCATCATCAACCTGGATGGATTTTATGACCCCCTATTTGAGCAGTTTGAACGGCTGTATGCCGAAAAATTCGCGGATGTGGCCTACCGCGCCATGTATGCCGTTGCCTGCGGAGCAGAGGAGGCCATTGCAATCATCCAAGCTTACGTCCCGGTGGACTTGCCGGATAAACTACAGGTCACGGAGGCCAGCGTATGAAAAAGACGCTTTCGCCCGCCCCAATGATGGAGCATGTACATGAGAAGGACATCGTGATGGTCTGCGTCACCCGCCAGCGTACCTGCGCAAGGCTGGTGGAGTGCGGGGAAGAAATTGCCCGGGCGCGCAACCTGCCGCTGCATATCGTGCATGCGGTAAAAACAGGAGAGAATTTCCTGGGAAATGCCATCGAAGGGGAGGCTTTGGAATATCTCTTTACCGCCGCGCAGCTTGCGGGAGGCTCGCTTGCCATGCTGCGTGCGGACGATGTGGAGGGCAGCCTGGAAACCTACGCAAAGGCGCATAACGCATCCGTTGTGGTGCTGGGCGCTTCGCCCAACACATCCGGGGACAGCTTTGTTTCCCACCTGCAGCGCCGCCTGCCGGGGATACAGGTGGAAATCGTATAAAGGCTCACGGCATCACCGTGTTACCGCAAAGGATTGGAATCCTTGTTTTGATAACTTTCAGTATGAAAACCTGACACACTGTTGTCAGGTTTTTTGTTGTACAGTAGATATAAATTGAGACTGGGGGACGGAATATGGAAACGCGCTACATCAACCTGACAGCGGAAAACCTTAACTGTGAGCATGTATGCTGTGCCATTGCCGATAAAAAGCATCAGCATGGCGTACAAGTAAAACGTGCCTGGCTCAAAGAGAGAATAGAGGAGGGGCATGTATTCAGAAAACTAGATGAAAAAGGCAAAGTCTTTATCGAGTACGCGCCCCTTGAAACGGCATGGGTGCCGGTAGCCGGCGAAAACTATCTATACATTTACTGCCTGTGGGTTTCAGGAAGCTTTAAAGGGAAAGGATACGGGAGGGAGCTTCTTACATACTGCATCGCAGACGCAAAGAGACAGGGCAAGTCCGGCATTTGCGCAATCAGTTCCAGAAAGAAAAAACCGTTTCTGTCCGATAAAACATTTATGGAGCTGTTTGGCTTTGAAGCGGTGGACGTAATTGGCGATGAATACGTTCTGCTGGCTTTGTCTTTTGATGGAACAAAGCCAAGGTTTTTAGAGCAGGCAAAAACGCAAAGCGTTGCGGGGGAAGGCTTGACCGTCTACTATAGCCCGCAGTGTCCCTATATCCTGGATTGTATTGCGCAAGTGGAAAGCTATTGCAAAGCGGAGCATGTACCGATCGCCTTAATCGCTGTAGATACATTGGAAAAAGCAAAGTCGGTTCCCTGCGTGTTTAATAATTGGTCCGTATTTTATAACGGGAAATTTGAAACGGTGCATCTGATGAATGAGGGATATTTGAAGAAACTGCTGGCACGCTAATGTGGGGCGGCACTCTTTCAGGCTCGCCCGCTTTTTGGTATAGTAGAGACATACAATATTTGGTTGGGGGTGCTTAAATGACGACCTATGAAAAAAGCCTTGCCGTCCTAACCGAGCTGTTCGGCCGGGATTGTCAGTTTGCGCTGGCAACCGTAAAGGACAACGTTCCGTCTGTGCGGGTTGTGGATACGTTTTATGAGGACGGCGCGTTTTACATTGTCACCTATAACACCTCGCAAAAGGCCATGGAGATTTCCGCAAACGAACGCGTAGCCCTGTGCGATAACCTCTACCGGTTCAGCGGCACGGCGCATATAATCGGGCATCCGCTGCAGGAAGAAAACAACCGGATCAGGAGCAAGCTCATAGCCGCGTTTGAACCCTGGTATTTTAAGCACAATGATGAGAGCGACGCGAATATGTGCTATATCAAATTTGAACCCGAGCATGGCTTTTTCTATCAGGACGGAACCGGATACAATGTTGATTTTCAGAACCGGACGGCACAGGCGTTTCCGTTTGTGTTCGACATGGTCGTGGTGTGAAGGCAGGCGGCGCTTGCCAGCCTGAATTGGCGCGTGAAAAGAGGCCTAAAAGGCCTCTTTTTGGTGCTGTTTGTATGCACAATTAATAAGGGCGCCTATGTGCCCGGGATTAGCCTTAAGAGCAGGTTGGAGTGGGAGAAGAAGCCGCCAAAGTAGGAGGCGTCAATCAACTCGCCTGCCTTGGGCAGTATGATCAGTACAATGGGCACAAGCAGGAATATGAGGTACATCGCCAGAAACCCGCGGATCAAGCCAAAGCACGCGCCAAGCAGGCCGTCTGCCGTGTGCAGAACGGGGAACCCGTTTCGCGCGTAAGCGATGAGATGGATGGCAAATGCCAGCAGCAGCCGCACCACGGTAAATAGCGCAAGTACCGCGAACAGGTTAATAAATACATTGACGATGGTCAGGTTGAAATATTCACCCAGCGTAGAAGCGCCATCCTCTAAAAACGCTTCCCGCGCAATGTTTTCGGATATGCGCTGGCCCATGGGTACGGGCAGCGTGGCGTTTTCCATGACGCCGGAAAGCTGTTCCGCGCTCAAAGCGGAAATGGGGGTCTTGCTTAGCTCCACATCCTGTACAAGCTCGGCGCCTTCCGTATAGTAGAGCGCCATCGTATACAGCTGCTCGTCCGCCTTGATGGCGTTTGTGACAAGGGGCCTGAGTGTCAGCGCAAACGCAAAGGCAAGCACATAAGCGCCCAGCGAGAGCACGGTGTGTACAAAGCCGCGGTACCAGCCGCCCAGCAAAAACACAGCGAACAGCAGCAGGACTGCGATATCGAGTATATTCATCTAAAAGCCTCCGTTTCCAGTTTTGGCCGGAGCATTCACCGGCGCGGCAAGAAGCTTACGCAACTTTAACCGTATAGCATGCCGACGCGGTGTTGATTAGCAGCGTGCCGGAATCAATTTTTTTTGCGGAAACAACTTCCGCCCCTACATGGCGGGTCGTAAGCAGCTTCCCATCCGTACCATATGTGGTATACCCATCGGTTGTGACGGCCACAATCCTTCCGCCCATCAGGAACGCATCCACCGTGCCTGCCGGGAGCTGCAGCAGCCGCTGCGTGGTGCCCGCAACGTCGGCGTCCTTTACAGTCATCAGCTTGACTGTGCCGGGCTTGTCCGAATTGCGCGGGCGCAGCAGGAAAAGCGGATTTCCGGATGCCTCAAAGTCCATGACTTCCCAGCCATAGATCATTTCCCGGTAGCTTTCCCGGTTTCCTTCGAGCGAATAGCGGATCAGCTGGTTGGTGCCTACCGCATAAATGCCCGAGGAGGTGAAGTATATGTGCTCAATGAGTTGGTTTTGCACCTGCATCACGCCGCTTGTAGCCGCGCGCGTCATATCATAGATGGTAATGGTGGAAAGCGGCGTGCCGCTGTCAAGCGACATCGTCACCACATACAGGTACTCGTTTCCGGCGGTATAAAAGCCATAATCCACAATGAACTGGCCGGGGAAGGTCAGCTGATCCTTCTGTGCGCCGGTCTTGTCAAATACCTGTATGGTTTCCGCGCCGGAGTTATCTGTTTTGAGCGCGGCTACCGTGGTAGAGCCGCAGGTGACGTACAGAAGCGTCCCGGTAAACTCCACCGGGTAGGATGCATTGACAATTTTCAGCGCCGCGCTGTTGTAGAGGGCGTGGATGGCGCCGCTCCCCGCCAGCTTGACGTCGGTTGCCGTCACGGCGGCGTTATAATCGTTTTTTTCGTTGGAGAGGTCTTTGTAATACAGCGTCCCGTCCTTGATATACAAAAAACCCTGCCCGGTAAAGTGGGCCTTGTCCTGCGGGGTAAACGGCAGCTGGGTAAGCGCCGCCTGCGACGACATGGAATCGCCTAACAACAACACGCCCGCAACAATTCCGGCGAGGATCAAAAGCGAAATGCCGGATAGGAACAACAGGCGCAATACGGTCCTGCGCTTGTTCTTTGCTTTGCGGCGGCGTTTTACTTCCATACTTTGTAGGCTCCTTCTATGCCGCAAAAGAAAACGTCTACTTTTCCTGCGGCATTCCCGCATCAGGCAAGGCTACCGGCAAAACGCATGTGCGCCTGCCCGGGGCCCGATGTTCGGGGATTTGCATGTTTGTGTGCGCCAAGGCGCAACTTACCGGCTAGATCTCATACATGGAGAGCACCTGGTTCGCGACAGCCTCTTTTGTGGTTCGTAAGTCCATGGACTGTTTGACAATGTACCGGTGCGCCTGCGCTTCGGACATGGATGCATGCTCCATCAGCAGGAATTTTGCGCGGTCCACCAGGCGTTGCTGCTCCAGGCGGCGCTCAAGCGTACGCTTTTCCTGCAGCAATTGGTTCAGCCGGTTGTGCGCGGCCAGTGCAATTTTTACGGTGTGCAGCATGGCGCTTCGCGTCATAGGTTTCGCCAGGCACAAAACGCCGCTTGGTTCCACGCGGTCTGCAACATCATCGGCCAGCTCGGACTTTACAAGCAGTATCACCCCGGCGGCGGTGTTGGTTACAAAATCCACCGCGAGGTCGTGGCCAAACTCATCGGACAGCGGCGAGTTGATGACAATGAGCGCATAGTCCTCTTCAGAAAGGGTTCGCCGCGCTTGTGCGCCGCTCTGTACAAGCACAAGCTCTCCCGGTATGGTACAGAGCATATCCTGCAGGAGCTGGCCGCCCTTGACGGTACTGGAAATCAAAAGAATTCTGTCCGTAGCCGCCACCCCCTTTGCAAGCATGTCATGTGCATCGCTTGTTCCTCCGCTTTATACGTCGAAGAGCGGATCTTCGAGCGCGGGAAGGGCGGCGGGCTCATATTTATCGGCATCCCGCTGCACCTGGAAGAGGTGGCGGCGTACCTGCTCGGGCAGGACACGGGCAATAAACTCGCTCTTCTCGGCAAGCAGCACGGCGTCGAGCAGCGTCTGGGGCAGGCTCTGGCAGGAGGCGCCCTCCATATCCGTTGTGCGTGGCAGCGTCAGGTGTTCTTCCATGCCTTCCAGACCCGCATATATCAGCAGCGCAAACGCGAGGTACGGGTTCATGGCGGGGTCGGGCGCGCGCAGCTCCATACGGGAGGAGTTTCCCTGCGCGGCGGGAATGCGGATCCACTGCGAGCGGTTCTGATGCGACCAACCCACGCAGCCCGGTGCTTCCATTTTGCCCAGCCGCTCATAGGAATTGGGCATGGGGTTCAATATGGAGGTCATTTCCGCGCCGCGGCGCAGAATACCGGCCAAAAAGGCCTCGGCTTCGGGTCCTTGAGCGCCGTTTGTCTGGAACAGGTTGGTGGTGCCAGACAACAGGCTCATGTTCACATGCAGCCCGCTTCCGATCACGCCCGGGATGGGCTTGGGTAGGAAGGAGGCAAACAGACCGTTCTTGTTTGCAATGGTACGGATGACCTGCTTGAGTGTCATCAGGTTATCCGCAGCGCGGAGCGCGCCTGCGTATTTCAATACAATTTCATTCTGACCCGGGCCGGATTCATGGTGGGAGCTTTCCACCTGAATGCCCATGCTCTCCAGCGTAAGGCAGATTTCACGCCGTACGTTTTCACCCCGGTCGCGCGGCGCAAGGTCCAAAAACCCGGCGCTGTCCTGCGGCGTACGGGTGGGGTTGCCCGCTTCATCCAATTGGAACAGATAGAATTCGCACTCTACGCCGATCTGGCAGGTATATCCCATTTTGAGCGCCTTGCGCGCGGCCTCGCGCAGCAGGTTACGGCTGCTGCCAGCAAAGGGCGTGCCGTCCGGGTGCTGGATATCGCACAGCAGACGGGCAACGCGGCCCTGCTGCGGCCGCCACGGCAAAAGGGCAAGCGTGTTGGGGTCGGGCAGCAGCATCAGATCGGATTCTGCGATGCGCAAAAACCCGGGTACTAGGGAAGCGTCAAAAGAAACGCCGTCACTCAGCCCGCGTTCAAGCTCCGAGCTCAACAGGGAGATGTTGCGGCCGCGTCCAAATAAATCGCAAAATACCAGCCGCACAAACTTGACGTCGTTCTCCTCAACAAAGGAGAGGATCTCTTCCTGTGTATAGCCCATGCCAAACCTCCTGTATAAAATGATAAACTGTTCATTTATGCAATAATTTTGCAGGAAACTGTGCGTTTCGCCGCGCCGGAAGACACTCGTTTCACTCATGCACATGCCGCGTGCCTTCATGCACACGGGGTGTGCATGGACAACTCCCCATTTTGGGGCATCGGTGGATAACTCTGTGCATAATGTTGATAAGTCCTGTGCAAAACATTCCGGGAACGGTGTGCAAAAACATTTTCATTCCCTGCATGCGCGTGCTGTTGTGTTCGATTTTACGAGAATTTTACCGAACAAATGGGTATTTTGACACAAAAGCACAGGTTATACACAATGCTGTAGTTAAAACGATACCCGATAACAAAGGCGCATTACCTATTTGCATATGCACAGGCGTCTGCAATTATGCAAGCGGGTTGCGTTTGGGCATCACCGGGCAGCTCCACCTGAGCAGTTCGCCGCTAAACGGCTCTGCAGCGTGAATGGCGCGGGTGGTCAGGTCGTCTACATCGGGCTGGTTCAGGGCAGAGAGCGCATGTATGGTGAGCACATGCGGCAGTTCAAGCTCCGGCCTGAACTGCGGTTCGCCTATTGCAAACCCGGCTTCTTTCGCCTGCTCCTGGAACAACAGCCGCGTTTGTTCGCTGGGGAAGCACATGGAAAACGTCAGCCGCCGCACCGCCACAAGACCGTCCCCGGTTTTCCTTAGCCGTTCAATCAGCTCCGTATTCAATACCGTCTGGTACTTGGCGGCGTCGGGCAGCAAAAGCGCGTGATATGTCAGCCAATCCGGCTCGTGCGCCGAACCGGGGGAGACATACAAAAGCCTTTCCTTCTCTGCGATGAGTTGGGCAGCTTCCATTGCTTCTTCGGGGTCCCGCACATAAAAGTAATATTGCCGGAGCGCGTCCATGTGGATCATGCCAGCGTATACGGCGTCAGAAAGCGCGCGCATCAGTTTGCGCTCCAGTTTATTCAAACGGCGCAGTTCGCGCGGGGTAAAGGCGGCAGCTCCGCTTTCCCTTGGGGAGAGCGCACAGTAAACGAGAGTCTCGTACCCCGCCATGGGCTCTTCATAGCCTGTGTCCACCGTGAAGTCCGCCCTTGTACCCTGCACGGGCCAAACGTAACTGAAAAAGGTATCTTCTGCTTCCTTGCGCATGCCGCTCCTTTCCGCCAACCCCTCTTAAAGTATCATTTTAACAGCAGGTACGCAAGCATGCAAGAGAATAGGGGCTTTACGCGGGTTCTCGCTTGTGAAGGTTCGGTGAACGATTTATATAGAAAAAACCCCGCCTGTGGAATCAGACGGGGTAAAATTGAACAGGACGTTTCAGGGGGATTCCAAAGGGCGGTGTCCCTTTGGTGGGGGTTCAGGGGCAAAGCCCCTGAGGGTATAGAGTTACTTCAACAACTCGCCAAGCTCATCCACCGCGCTGTCAAATGCGTCGAGCGAGGTCAGAATGCTTTCCGGCTTCGTGAGATCTACGCCCGCTTTCTGCAAAAGGGCGATGGGGAAGTCGCTGCCGCCGCTCTTGAGGAAGGCGAGATAGTCATTCAGCCCATGCCCTTCGAGGATGCCATGCGCAAGGGCAACCGCCGCGCAGAAACCGGTTGCGTACTGGTACACATAGAACGCGTTATAAAAGTGCGGGATGCGCGCCCACTCAATGCGTATTTCGTCATCCACCACCACGCCGGGGTAGAACAGCTCATTGAGCTTGCCGTACTCTTCGCACAGCGCGTCAACGGTGAGCGGTTCGCCCGCCTCGCACATATAGTGCGTCTTTTGCTCAAACGCGGCAAACATGGTCTGCCGGTATACGGTGGTCCTAAACTGCTCCAGATAGTGGTTGATGAGGTACGCCCTTCTTGCAGGATCGGATTCCGTCTGTAAGAGATGGCGGGTAAGCAGTACCTCGTTGACGGTGGAAGCAACTTCCGCCGCCATAATTTTATACTGCGCGTCCTGGTACGGAAGGCTTGTATCCGAATAATAGGAGTGCAGCGCGTGCCCAAGCTCATGCGCCACGGTAAAGGCGTAATCCTCTTCTTCCTGGTAGTTTAAGAGAACATACGGGTGTGTGCCGTACGCGCCCCAGGAATATGCGCCGGTGGTCTTGCCCCTGTTTTGCGGCACATCGATCCAGTGCTCGCTGTAGGCGACGTCAAGCATTTTTGCGTAATCCTCGCCCAAGGGCTTTAACGCCTCTTTGACCAGCGTCTTTGCGTCCTCGTAGGAAAGCTTTTTCGGCGTTTCCGCTACGATGGGTACATAGAGGTCGTACATACAAAGCTCGTCAACGCCCAGCGCGCGGCGGCGGAGCGTAAGATACTTCTCTATGGAAGGCAGGCGGCTCTTGATGGCTTCAATCAAACCGTCATAGACGGAAAGCGGCACGTTGGAAGCAAACAGCGCCGCGCCGATGGCGCTTTCATAATTGCGCGCTTTGGCAAAGAACACATCGGTCTTCACGCTTGCGGCATAGGAGGCGGCAAGCGTGTTTTTCAAGTTCAGGTACGAGGCATAAAGCGCTTTGTAAGCGTTTTTGCGCACATCCCGGTTCTTGCTCTCTAAAAAACTGCGGTAGTTGCCCTGAGTCAGTTCCACGGTATCGCCATCGTCATCCGTGATGCTGCCAAAGCGGATATCCGCGTTGTTGAGCATGGTGAATACCGAGTCGGCCGCGGCCAGCGGTTCCCCTGCGAGCGCCATCAGTTTTTCCTCATTGGCGGTGAGCGTGTGCGGCCTGCGGCGCACGAGGTTGTTCAATACCCGGCGGTAGTCCTTTAAGCTGGGGGAATCGATCCACGTTTGCAGCGTGCTTGGATCAATGGCGAGTATCTCCGGCGTCATAAAGGAGGAGGCCGCGCCGTAAGATACGCTTTGCTGCATGGCGCGGTCGGTCATGCCCTGGTATTTGGCGACGGCGTTGTCCTCATCGCGGTGCATGTGGGCGTAGACATAGAGCCGCTCGAGCTTAAGCGAGATTGCGCTTTCTTCCTTTAATGCGTGCAAGAGCGCATCCGCGCTTGTGAATGTGCCGGAAAGCTTGGGGAACGCGGCGATCTCTTTTTGCACATCTTTGAATTCCGCCTCCCAGGCCTCGTCCGAGGCGTACATGGCGGTGAGATCCCATGTCAGCGCGGCGTCGAGTTCCTGCCGCGCGGGTAATGTCTTAGGCATATGAGTCCTCCTAGCATAGAATAAGGGCGTGTTCAGAGCGAATATTGGGCTTACAGCGTACGCGGCCCTTCGCGCAGCTCATCCGGATCGGGATCGGGCACGGAGTCAGGGTCAATCACGGCACCTTCTGGCCCGTCCACGCGCGCCGCGGTATCCACATACAGTGCGGTCTGGAACGCGGCAACGTAGGGGCTCACAAGGCCCGCAAACAACGCAAGCAGCACCGAGAAGAGCACGAACATCGCCTCAATATTCTGCCACAAAAGCAGCGCGGGCAAACACAAAATGCAGCAGATTACGCTTGTCACCAGGGAAAGGAGCAATGTTGCCCCCAGCAGGCGCCCAAATCGCTTCACCGTGAGCTTGAACGCGCGGCCTACGGCAGAAAACGCGAACTTCTTCTCGTGCGCCGCAACGGGGTAAATAAGCATCACGAAAACGCTCAGAGCTATGGAAATGACCAATGTCAGCAGTACGACTATGCCCAATGTAATAAAGAACGAAGCGGGAACGCTTCCGCTGTCAAAGTAGGGCATAAAGGCAAATACGGAGGACAGCACACCCACAACGGCGATGATGGACATCAGGATTGAAAGCACAATGCCGATGCCCAATTGGATGACATACTCGGCAAGAAATGTCGTGTAAAAGCGCTTGAGACCAATGGGGAGGGCAAAGCGGAACAGCTGCCCCAACGTACCTGCGCGGCCTTCCATACGCTCTTCCATTTCCAAAAACAATGCGCCCCTGTACATGGGCTGAAGCAAAAAGGCAAAAACAAGGCTGACCAGGGATAAGACCCCCATCATGCCGAACAAGGCCCCTATATCCTGCAGCCCCATATCCGGTGAGAAGCTGCTCAACTGGCCAAACTGGGAAAAGTCATTTTGGAGTTCCGTCCAAATGCCCATGCGGCCGTATAATGCAAACTGGGGAAGCACTAGCAACACCGTGGGCAGGCTGACAAACAAGAGAGAAAGCAAAAACATCTGCCAGAAGCCGCGCTTGTAGAGCTGCCATGCAATGCCGAATATGCCGCGCATGCGCAGCGGCGCGCGGGTGAGTGGCGGATAAGGAGTCATAGTATCCATAGTTAACACCTCCAGTTTTAGAGTGTGCGCGGTCCGTCGCGCAGTTCGTCCGGATCAGGGTCGGGCACAGAGTCCGGGTCAATCACGGAAAGTTCCGGCCCGTCCACGCGTGCCGCGATATCCACATACAGCGCCGTATGGAACGCGGCTGAATAGGGGGCGACAAGCGCTACCGCAAAGGCGAGCAGAACGGCAAGGAGTACAAACATCGCCGTATAATTCTGCAATAGGAACAACGAGAACAAACAAATAATTCCCGAAATCGTGCCCGCTACAAGCGAAAAAAGCAGCGTCGCGCCCAATATGCGCCAGAAGTGCTTGGCGGTCAGCTGAAAGGAACGGCCTACGGCAGAAAACGCAAACTTTCTTTCATGCGCTGCGATCGGATAAATGAGTGCCAGGAATGCGCCCGCGCACAGTGCAACCAGCAATTCCAGTAACGTAGTAATGCCCAATGAGCCAAAGCCGGATGTGAACATGGAGGTACTTGGCGAGTCACCCAGGGCAGGCAAAGCGGAAAAGATTGTACCGACAGCACCTAACGAGCCGATGAAGGAAGCCACCATTCTGATACCCAGCTGCAACACAAAAAGTGCAAGAAATGTGGTGTAGAAACGCTTAAGGCCCATGGGAATGGCGCAGCGGAACAGCTGCCCCAATGTGCCTGCGCGGCCTTCCATGCGTTCTTCCATTTCCAGATACACTGTGCCCTGGTACATTGGTCCCAGCAGGAATGTAAACAAAAGCATCGCGACACCCATGAACAGCAATGAGCTCAGTATTGCGCCCGATTGCTCAAAACCGGCTCCCGCAGAGAGGCTGTTTAGAATATCCGGCAGAATGTGCCTCAGCATGGAGAAATACGAAAGCATGACCAGAAGTACGGGCAAGCCAGTCAATAAAAAGCACACGAAAAACATCTGCCAGAAGCCGCGCTTGTA
>JAEXTB010000179.1 GCA_023453725.1 Bacillota bacterium
AACTGGTAGCCCGCGGCTCTGAAAAATTAACGCATAAATTTTCACAGGAAAAAGTTTCACAAACGCCTCAGGAGCGCTTGACAACAATTTAAACACTCGATATAATAATTTTAATTGAAAATGTTACCGGTAACATGAATCTGCAAATACCGGCATCTCAAAGTACATCTACCATTCATTCGTTTTCATTTGAACACAGTCGTTTCCTGAAAGAACCAAAGAAGTACCACCCCCCGAACTTCATGCAACCAAACGGCCCTGCACCCTCTGTTTTCATAGCGAAAAATGTTACCGCTAACATTCCTTCCGCCTTATTACATTCGTACTGTTTTGAATTCGCCGAGAATTCAAAAAAAAGATAAACAGGAGGAACACAATATGAAACGGACCTTCGCATTGTTACTGGTTGTTCTCATGACGTTGTCTCTCGTTGCCTGTACGGCAGCCCCGGCCGAGAAACCGGCAGAGCAACCGGCAGCACCCGCAGAGCAGCCTGCCGCAACAGACGCTCCCGCAGCACCCGCAGAGCCGGAGGCTCCCGCTGGCCCCGTCGACTACAAGACATTCAAGATTGATCCTTCTAAAATCCCGCAGGAAAAACTGGACACCACCCTCTATGTAGCGGCATCCGTACGCGGACTTGACAACCCCTACATCGTCACCATCATCCAGGGTATGGATATGTTCTGCCAGTACCTCGATACCATCGGCCAGAAGTATGAGAAGCAGACGCTCGACTCCGGTGGCTCCAACGACAAGGAAGTCGACAACATGAAGCAGTTCGCCGCTAAGGCAAACGGCAATGCCATCGCTTATTCCGATCCGAACGAGTCCGCCATCGCGCCCGCACTTGCAGAAGCCATGGCCTCCTCCGGCGGCTACCTCGGCACCGCATGGAACAAGCCTGACGACGTAAGCCCCTGGGACTATGACCCCAACTGGGTGATCCACACCTCGCCGGATAACGTTGTAGGCGGCTACAACATTTCCAAAGCCCTCTCTGACGCCATCGGCGGCAGCGGCGAAATCTTCGTGCTCGAAGGCATGCTCGGCAACACCGCGGCGACCGACCGCGCAAAGGGCCTTGAGAAGTATCTTGCAGAAAACCCGAACATCAAGGTCGTTGCCCGCGATACCGCCAACTGGGATACCAAGCAGGCGCTGACCCTCGTTGAAACCTGGCTGAGCCAGAGCCCCAACGTCAAGGGCATCTGGTGCGCAAACGACAACATGGCGACGGGCGCGATCCAGGCGCTGGACAAAGCCGGCCTTAAGGGCAAAGTCGCTGTCGTCGGTATCGATGCTACCACCGATATGATCAAGGCCATCGACGAAGGCTATGCAACCGCTACCGTCAGCTCCAACGGCTATCTCCAGGGCGGCTACACGCTGGCCATCTGCTATGCCGCATGGGCAGGCCTCATTGATCCCGCCGAAATGCCGCAGGAATTCCGTCAGTTTGCTACCCCGTCCATGCTCGTCACGCAGGAAAACGTGAAGGAATACATCGCGGAGTATATTGACAAACAACCCTCCATGGACTTCTCGGAAATCTTCGCCTGCAAGGCTGACTAACGAAACGCCGCTTTCACCCGGCCGTTTAATTACGGCACAGGCTCCTTATGACCTGTATGCGGCAAGGAACATCCCTTGCCGCATACAGAGTAATCCTAAAAGCCCGTCTTCAAAGAATTTGGCCGAAACGGAGTAATACGCCATGACAAATCCAGCTTTTAATGATCTTACGATTACGGATGAATTTGCTGCCAAGGTAAAAGCAGAACACCGGCAGGCGCAGATCATTAAATGGGCCCCGATCGGGGTGCTCGTTGCCCTGTGCATCGTATTTTCCATCACGCGCGGCAACGCCTTTACCTCCGCCAACAACATCACCGCACTATTAAATCAGCTTGCGATCCCGCTGCTGGTTGCGTGCGGCCTGACATTCGTCATCATACTCGGAAGCATTGATTTGTCCATCGACGGAACAGTCGGCATGGCAGGGTCCCTGCTTTCGGTTTTTGTGTTAAATGCAAAGAACGCTAACAATCTTGGACTATTCGGCATATTGCTTGCCATTGCGGCAAGCGTCGCAGCAGGGCTACTGATTGGACTTTTGCACGTCAAACTCAAAATCCCCTCGTTCATGGTATCGTTCGGTTTCATGTATGTCTGCAAGGGCATTGCAACCCTCTCCTACGGCGGCATCCCCGCCCAGATTACCGAACCGGTGCTGGTCCAGATCCCCAAGATGGATTTCCTGGGTATCCCCATTATCACCTGCGTGGCTCTTGTCATGCTGCTTGTTTCCTACTTCATGCAGGAGTACACGCCCCTTGGGCGACACATCTACGCCGTCGGAACGGATGAAAACATTCCGCGCAGCGTAGGCGTCAACGTGGACCGCGTCAAAGTGCTTGTGTTCACCTATGCCGGGTTACTGTTTGGCATTGCGGGCGTGCTTGGCGCAATCCGTTTGGGCCAGGGGCAGGCGCAGATAGGCCAGGACCTGATGTTCCCCGCACAAGCGGCGGTAGTAGTAGGCGGTACATCGCTTTCCGGCGGCAAGGGCGGTGTCGTGAATACGTTAATCGGTACGCTCATTATGGTGGTGCTTGATAACGGCCTGGCGCTCCTTGGCGTAAATCCCTATATCAAGTCCGGCATTCAGGGCCTTATCATACTCACGGCTGTGGCGCTGACCATCTCGCATGGCCGCAAAGTCATCAGCAAGTAACCTCGAAAGGAGGAACGCAACATGGAAAAGCAACTGCTCTTTGGCGCAAAGCGCATCTCAAAGTCCTTTCACGGAACACAGGCGTTAAGCGAAGTGGATCTTGAAGTATACCCGGGCGAAGTCGTGGGGCTGATCGGGGAAAACGGCGCAGGAAAGTCGACGCTTTTAAAAATCATCATCGGCGTGCAGCCACCCTCCTCCGGGGAAATGACCATGCACGGCAAGCCCTATGCGCCTAAAAACCCGCGCGAAGCGAACGCGCAGGGCATCGGCATGGTGTTCCAGGAACAATCCCTCATCACCAACCTGACCGTAGGCCAGAACATATTCTTCGGCTACGAAAAGCAGTTTAAAAAATACGGCCTGGTCAACTGGAAGCGGCTCAATACAATGGCGCAAAAGGCGCTCGACAACGTAGGCGCCGTCGGTATCCCGCCGCAAAAGAAGGTGGCTGACCTCAACTTTGCAACGCGCCAGCTGGTGGAAATTGCAAAGGTCGTCAACGTCGCAAGCTCTTCGGGAAGCGAGCATTGTCTCATATTGCTCGATGAACCCACTTCCGTGTTAAACGAAAGCGAAGTGCAGCGCCTGTTTACAGAAATCAGAAAGCTTACAAAAGCAGGTCATTCCGTCATATTCGTATCCCACCGCCTCGACGAGGTGCTTGAAATTTCAGACCGCGTCTATGTCTACAAAGACGGCAAGAATGCGGGCAATATGCTAACTTCCGACGCGGACGAGGCGAAACTGTATGAAATGATGGTGGGCCGTTCCACTACAACCGAGTATTACAAGCTGGAGCACCAGGCAAAACCCAGCGAAGATGTGGTAATCGAGTGCCGCGACCTTGGATTAAACGGCGTATTCAAGCATGTGGACCTGAAGCTGCACAAAGGCGAAATTTTAGGCATCTGCGGCGTGGTAGGTTCCGGCAAGGAGGACATCTGCTCGGTATTATGCGGGGATGAGCTGCCGACTTCCGGCGAGCTTTACGTGCGGGGCAAGAAAATCAGCTTCGCCTCCCCTTCCGACGCGCTCAAAAACAGCATCCTGATGGTACCCAAGGAGCGCTGGGAAGAGGGTATTGTAAATTCCCTTTCCGTATGCGAAAACATCGCGCTTTCCGACCCGCACAAGCTCAAAGTCGGGCCGTTGATTTCCAGGAAAAAGCTACGAGGCCAAGCGGAAGAATGGGTGAAAACCCTTCGCATCAAGACAAAGGATATTGACGAGCTGGCGATCCAGCTTTCCGGCGGCAACCAGCAGAAGGTGGTATTTGCCCGGGCACTTGCAAGCGGATGCGATATCCTCATACTCAATCACCCCACGCGCGGCGTGGACGTCGGCGCAAAAGAGGAGATTTACGGCCTGATCCGCGATATGGTCAGCAACGGAAAATCCATTATACTGCTTGGCGATACGCTGGACGAATGCATCGGGCTATCTAACCGGCTCATTGTCATGCGGGACGGCCTCATCACAGGCGAGCTCGATGCGCCCAGTGAGCTCAAGCCCAGCCAGGTTGACATCGTCAGCATTATGATGTGAGGAGGGATGCGCAATGGCACAAATTGCTTTTCATAAACCCGCGGTTAATAAAAAACGTTCCTTTGATTTCATGCGGTATTTCAGCGTTACCGCCGTTATCCTGCTGGTCGGCGTGTTCACCATACTGGACCACAACTTTGTCAACAAGGCGAATTTGACAAACCTATTAAGCGATACGGCGCCGCTCATGATCATGGCCTGCGGCGCGACAATGGTCTTGCTTCTGGGTTCCGTCGATCTTTCCATAGGCGCAACATGTTCTGTGGTCAACGTGCTGATGGTAAAAATCCTTTCCCAATCGTTTGAACAAAGCGGCAACCTGTTTACATCCACCATACTCGCCTTTGGCGCATCGCTTGCGTTTGGCGCTGTGGCAGGGTTTGCTCTCGGCTTTATCCATGTACGGCTCAAAATCCCATCCTTCATCGCATCATTGGGCTTTATGTCCGTATGGAAGTCCACCGCACTTTTGATCAGCGAAGCGCCGGTTTCCATACCCAAGGCATTGTGGCCGTCCATCAACTGGGCGAAGATTTCGTTTGGCGTGCTTGGTTTCCCGCTCGTACTCGCAGGCGTGGTCATACTTGCGTTCCTGGTGCTGCAAAGTAAGACCTCGTATGGAAAAGCGCTCTACGCCATCGGCGGAAACGAACGTGCAGCGCGTATGGCGGGCATCAATATTGAGAAGTACAAGAT
>JAEXTB010000212.1 GCA_023453725.1 Bacillota bacterium
GGATATCGTTGAGCGCGTACTCATCGATGCCGATCTTGCCGAGGCTGCAAAGCGTTATATTCTTTACCGCGCGGAACGTACCCGTTCGCGCGAAATGAACACCCGCCTTATGCGTACATATGAGGAGATCACCCATGCCGCCTCTATTGAAAGCGATTTAAAGCGGGACAACGCCAATATCGATGGCGATACCGCCATGGGCACCATGCTCAAATATGGGTCCGAGGGCGCAAAGATATTCAATGAAATGTACATTTTGAAGCCGGAGCATGGGCGCGCCCATAAGACCGGGGATATTCATATACACGATTTTGACTTTTATACGTTGACCACCACCTGCTGCCAGATCGATATCAAAAAGCTGTTTGAAAACGGCTTTTCTACCGGCCACGGCTTTTTGCGCGAGCCGAACGGTATTGCAAGCTACTCTGCACTGACCTGTATCGCCATACAAAGTAATCAGAACGACCAGCACGGCGGGCAGAGCATCCCCAACTTCGATTATGCCTTGGCGGATGGCGTCAGAAAGACGTTCGCCAAGAACTATAAAGAGCACCTTGTAAAATCCCTGGAATTTGCGCTGATCAGCAATGGGCAGGAAGAATCAGCGGAGCATGTTGCAGAAAAAGTGGAAGCCATTGCAACCGTGCTCTGGCAGCAAAAGCTGCGGGCGAATGTAGCGGATGCGGGCGGTTATCTTGCGGCGGAGCGGGCGTTGCTTGCTGCTGAGCTGCCGCTAGGGCTTGTTGAAAAGAGTCAGGCGTTCGCCATGAAAAACGCGATTGCCGCCACCGAGCGCGCCACCTATCAATCCATGGAAGCGCTCATCCACAACCTGAATACAATGCACTCTCGGGCGGGCGCGCAGGTTCCGTTCAGCTCCATCAACTACGGTACGGATACTACGCCCGAAGGCCGTATGGTCATTAAAAACATGCTGCATGCGACCGAGGCCGGTTTGGGCTATGGCGAAACGCCCATATTCCCCATTCAGATATTCAAGGTTAAGGAGGGTGTGAGCTACAATGAGGGCGACCCCAACTATGATCTTTTTAAGCTGGCCTGCAAGGTAAGCGCCAAACGGCTGTTCCCGAATTTCTCGTTTCTTGACGCGCCGTTTAACCTACAGTACTATAAACCCGGCCAGGTGGAGACGGAAATCGCGTACATGGGCTGCCGCACGCGCGTTATTGGCAACGTCAACGACCCGGAACGGCAGATTGTCAACGGCCGCGGGAACCTGAGCTTTACCTCCATTAACTTGCCGCGCCTGGCGATTTTAAGCAACGGCTCCGTAGAGACGTTCTATCAAAAGCTTGACGAAATGATCGATCTTTGTACCGATCAGCTTTTGGACCGTTTTGAAATCCAGTGCCGCAAGAAGATGCGCAATTTCCCATTCCTGATGGGGGATGGCATCTGGCTTGATTCGGATAAGCTGCATCCCGATGACGACGTACGCGAAGTATTAAAGCATGGCACGCTGACAGTGGGCTTTATCGGCCTCGCGGAAACGCTCAAAGCGCTCACCGGCAAGCACCACGGAGAATCGCAAGACTCCCAGCAGCTTGGCCTTGCAATCATCGCCCACATGCGCAAACGCATGGATGACGCGGCCGAGAAACATAGGCTCAATTTCTCGCTCATCGCCACCCCGGCGGAAGGGTTATCCGGCCGGTTTGTGGAGATTGACCGCAAGCGTTTTGGCTCTATCCCCGGCGTGACGGACCGCCCGTATTATACAAACTCCTTCCATGTGCCGGTGTATTTCCCCATCAGCGCGTATGAGAAGATCAAGAAGGAAGCGCCCTATCACGCGCTCACCAACGGCGGACACATTACGTATGTGGAGCTTGACGGTGATCCGTACCAGAATATTGACGCGTTTGAAGCCGTCATCCGCGCTATGAAAGAAAGCGGCGTGGGCTACGGTTCCATCAACCACCCGCTGGACCGCGATCCTGTTTGCCGGTACTCCGGCATCATTGGGGATACATGCCCCAAGTGCGGGCGAACGGAAGAGGATGGGCATGGCTTTGAGCGCATCCGCCGCATTACGGGCTACCTTGTGGGCACACTGGACCGTTTTAACAACGCCAAGCGCGCAGAAGTAACGGACAGGGTAAAGCACATCAACGTTTCGCAAGGCCCAAGGCCCATGGAGACACTGTGACAACGCTTCGCCTGGCGGGGGTAGTCCGGGAGTCGATCGTCGACGGCCCCGGCATGCGCTATACGGTATTTGCGCAGGGCTGCCCGCACCATTGCCCCGGCTGCCACAATGCGCACACCTGGCCGCTTTCCGGCGGGTTTGAAACGGAGCCGGAACAGATTATTTCAGAGATGCAGAAAAACCCCATGCTGCGCGGCATTACGTTAAGCGGCGGGGAACCGTTCTGTCAATGTAAAGCCATGGCGGAGCTTGCGGCACTGACCCACGCGGCGGGATATGACGTAATTGCCTATACCGGCTACCTGTTTGAGGAGCTTATTAAAAACGCCAAGGCCGATCCTGACATCCTTGCCTTATTGCAAGAAACGGATATCCTCATCGATGGGCCGTTTTTGCAGGAACAAAAAAGTTATGATCTCAGGTTTCGCGGCTCAAAGAACCAGCGGGCGATCGATGTGAAAGCGTCGCTATCAGGAGGACTTACGCTGATTGACCTATAGCAATCTTTTTACGTGATGTATGGAACAGGCGCAAGCTTGTTCCTTTCCTGTTTTTGGTGTATATTGAAGTGAAATGAATGGACAAAGAAAGGCGGACAACGCATGGATATTACCATCCGTCCTGAAACAGAGCGGGATTATCTGGCCGCGGAGCATGTCGCAAGAGAGGCGTTCTGGAATTTATACGTACCGGGATGTGATGAGCATTATTTAATCCATACCATGCGCAGCCACCCAGATTATCTAAAAGATTTGAGCGTTGTTGCGGAAAAGGACGGGAAGCTGGTCGGCGCCATTTACTATGCCAATTCTTTTATTGTGGATCAAGACGGCAACAAGCACGATACCATTACGTTTGGCCCTATTGCTGTGCTGCCGGAGTATCAAAGAAAAGGTGTCGGAAAACGGCTGATGCAGCATACCCGCGCCCTTGCGGCTGAAAAAGGACACCGTGCCATCATCATATATGGATATCCCTCAAATTACTGCAGCAGCGGGTTTGTAGGCTCTAAGAAATTCGGCATTACAAACCCGGATGCGGAGTATCCCTATTCTCTACTCGTGCTGGAGCTTTTTCCCGGAGCGCTTCAGGGCATTTCAGGCGCGTTTCATGACAGCGGCATCTACCGTGTTGATTCTGCAAAAGCGGAAGAGTATGACAAGCAGTTCCCCTATAGGGAAAAGCGCGTGCAGTATACGCAGGAGGTTTTCTCCATTGCCTGCAGTTCGATTCTGAAATAAACTTGCCCATACTATCTGGCGCAGCCGCCTTTCGGGCGGCTTTTTATGTTACGGTGATTTACAGAAAAACGGGTATACGGTATAATAGGAACAAACGTTCTAATATAATGGGGGAGCAAGTCATGTCGTACTATCCGGAAGAAGCATTTTTTCTTAGCAAAACAGCAAAACAGATTGCAGATTACATCGCCCCCTGCGGATATGTATGCGGCATGTGCTACGATACCGTAAGTCGGGGCTGTAAAGGGTGCCAGAACCAGGACGAACCCTGCCCCATCCGGCTCTGCTGTAAAAGCCGGAACATTCGCGGCTGCTGGGAATGTTCTATATTTCCCTGCTGCGAGTGTGACTTTCGGAGCCTGCGTATCCGCGCTTTTTTGCGCTGCGCTAAAGAGGACGGGCCGGAAACTCTCGCGGGGTATTTGCTGCGCAATGTGCAAAACGGCGTCCACTATCACCATGGCAGAACTTACATGGGTGACTATGACGCGTGTAAAACGGAGGAAGAGGTGCTTTCCCTGCTGCGTACGGGAAAGGTGGTCTAGGACAAAGCGCACAGGAAAACGCCATATAAAAAGTCCGTCGATCATCGGCGGACTTACGAATTATATTACACGGCCTTCTTCACTGCAGGCCTTCTTATCGCAATCAGCCGCAGCACATCCTCCAATACCGCTTCATCCGTTACATGCAGCATCAGCCACCTTCCCCCGCAGGAGAACGGCGTTCTTTCATACAACTCCCGCACATATTGCGTTGCGTGCGGCATCAGCAGCGCGGCCTCCGCTTCTTCCTTTGCGCCCATCACCACAAGCGCAATGAAATAACCTTCCATAGGATACAGCGTGCAGAGGGATTTGCCGCCTTTCTGGTACTTTACATTCCAGCCCGGCTGCCCCGCGCACTTGCTGTAAGAAGCGGAAGGCTGCACTTGGTATTGTTCCTGCAGCCGCGTGTGGAACGTATCCCAAAGCGGGTTCCCGATATAATCGCGCATCATTTCCCCGGTGGGCTCGCTATCCGGCCCGTATAAGGCGCTCCAATCCATACTGCTTCTCCTAAGTTTTTTCCTGATTATACCATAAAGCGACTTTCTTGCAAACGCCTGTTATTGCGTTAGCGTGTTTCCGCTTTACCTTGCAGAACTTTACAAATGAAGAAGTCATCCATAAAATAATGCTATATCCTCAACAAATTTCATTGCACATATATCCATTGCGCGCCATCGGCGCGCTGTATCAAATACGTTGAAGGTGGAACACACGTGGTATATTTAAACGGAAAAGATTTGACCATAGATCAGGTGGTATCCGTCGCCCGGCAGGGAGAAGAAGTCGCCATATCGGAAGACGCACGCGTTTTGATCCAAAAAGCGCGGGATTATGTGGATGAAAAACTTGCGGCGCAGGCGGTCATTTACGGGCTGACCACCGGCTTTGGCAAGTTTTCGGATACGTTCATCCCGCCGGAGGCGACTGCGGAACTGCAAAAGAATCTCATCATCTCCCACGCCTGCGGCATGGGGGAACCATTGGACCGGGAGACCGTCCGTGCCTCCATGCTGCTGCGGTTAAATACGTTAAGCCGCGGCAATTCCGGCATCCGATTATCCACCATGGATACGCTGCTACATATGCTCAATGCTGGCGTACACCCGGTTATTCCGCAGAAGGGCAGTCTTGGCGCGAGCGGGGATTTAGCGCCCCTTTCACATATGGTGCTTGTCATGATCGGCGAAGGCCACGCGGAATATAAAGGCGAAATTCTTACCGGCAAAGAGGCCATGACCCGCGCGGACATCCCCACCATAGCGCTTGCTGCCAAGGAAGGCCTTGCGCTCATCAACGGCACGCAGATTATGACGGCGATTGGCGCGTTAGCAATCTATGACGCGGTAAGTTTATCAAAAGCCGCCGATATCGCTGCCGCCATGACCACGGAAGCGCAAAACGGTATATTAAAGGCGTTCGACGCAAAAATACATGAGCTGCGCGGCCATCAGGGGCAGAAGGAGTCGGCAAAGAACCTTCTTCAGCTTTTAGAAGGAAGCCTCCTTGCGCAGGATGTGATCCCCGGCAAGGTACAGGACGCATATTCTGTCCGCTGCGTGCCGCAGATCCACGGTGCAAGCCGGGACGCTATCCAATATGTATTTGACGCAGTCACCCGTGAGATCAACGCCGTGACCGATAACCCCATCATATTCCCGGATGAAGACGAAGCCATCTCCAGCGGCAACTTCCACGGCCAGCCAATGGCGCTCGCATTTGATTTCTTGGGCATTGCGCTTGCGGAATACGCAAACGTGTCCGAAAGGCGTATTGAGCGCATGGTCAACCCGCAGATCAACGATGGCCTGCCCGCCTTTTTAATTCCCGACGGCGGCCTCAACAGCGGTTTCATGATCGCCCAGTATGCCGCGGCCTCCATGGTATCGGAAAACAAGGTCTATGCGCATCCGGCCAGTGTGGACAGCATCCCCTCCTCTGCCAATCAGGAGGATCATGTCAGCATGGGCACCACCGCCGCACGCAAAGCGCGCATGATATTAGACAACGCCGAAAAAGTCATCGGCATCGAACTGTTTGTCGCGGCCCAGGCGCTCTGGCTGCGCGGGGAACAGAAACTTTCCCCCGCTACAAAAGCCGTGTATGATCATATACGCGCCGCTGTGCCGCCCGCGCACAAGGATATCGTCATGCATTATGAAATGGTGAAGCTCGATCATATGGTGAAATCCGGCGAGCTTGTCGCCGCCGCCGAGGCGGTGTGCGGAAAACTGCTGTAACGATAGGTACGCTTCTTTTCTTTCCACGAAAGAAAAGAAGCAAAAGAAAGCGTTAGGGATTCCAAAGGGACGTGTCCCTTTGGTAGGGTTTAAGGGGCAACGCCCCTTCCGTACTCTAAAGGGAGGGTTGTTATGCACACCAACCAGACACTCGAACACGCAAGAACCATAAAGCTGGATGAAACGCTGCCGAATTACCCGGCGTTTGATCCGCAGTACCGCCGCGCGCCGGACAGGGGATTTCGCCTGACAAAAGCGCAGGCGGCGCTTGCGCTCAAAAACGCGCTAAGGTATGTGCCGGAAGAACTGCATGAAGCGCTTGCGCCGGAATTCATGGAAGAGCTTCTGACACGGGGGCGCATCTATGCGTACCGCTACCGGCCACAGGGACGCATCTACGGCAAGCCCATTGAAGAATACCAGGGCAAATGCCTTGCGGGCAAAGCGTTCCAGGTGATGATCGATAACAACCTGGATTTTGAGATTGCGCTATATCCGTATGAGCTTGTGACGTACGGTGAAACGGGCCAGCCCTGCCAAAACTGGCTGCAGTACCGGCTGATTAAAAAATATCTCGAAGAACTGACGGACGAACAGACGCTGGTGCTGGAGTCCGGGCACCCGCTGGGATTGTTCCCGTCCAAGCCGGATGCGCCGCGCGTGATTTTGACGAACGCACTGATGGTGGGCATGTTCGATAACCGGAACGATTGGGAAATCGCCCAGCAGCTTGGCGTTGCGAACTACGGGCAGATGACGGCGGGCGGTTGGATGTACATTGGCCCCCAAGGGATTGTGCATGGAACGTTCAACACCATATTGGGCGCGGGACGCAAGTTTTTGGGGATTCCCGAAGACGGGGACTTGAGTGGGAAAGTATTCGTGTCCTCCGGGCTTGGCGGCATGAGCGGCGCACAACCCAAGGCTGCGAATATCGCGAACGCAGTCGGTATATTCGCCGAAGTCGACAAAAGCCGCATAGAGACCCGGATGAACCAAGGCTGGGTGGATATGATGACGGACGACCTCTGCGAGGTACTTACATACGCAAACTGGCACAGGGAGCGCAATCGCTCCGTTTCCATCGCCTATCACGGCAATATCGTGGACCTGTTGGAGTACGCTGCGAAGGAACAATTCAAGATTGATTTGTTGAGTGACCAGACCTCCTGCCACAACGTATACGATGGCGGGTATTGCCCCGCAGGGATTTCGTTTGCGGAGCGCACGGAATTGCTGCATACCGACCGCGAACACTTTGCGGTGCTGGTGGATGCGTCTCTCAAGCGGCACTTTGCGGCCATTCGAAGCTTGGTAGCGCAGGGCACCTACTTCTTTGATTACGGCAATTCTTTCATGAAGGCCGTGTTTGATAGCGGCGTAGTAGAGATTTCAAAAAACGGCGTGGATGAAAAAGACGGCTTCATATTCCCCTCCTATGTGGAGGATATCATGGGCCCCATGCTGTTTGATTACGGCTATGGTCCGTTCCGCTGGGTATGCCTTTCCGGAAAGACAGAGGATCTAGAGAAAACCGATGCCGCCGCCATGGCCTGCATAGACCCCAACAGAAGGTTTCAGGACCGGGACAATTATAACTGGATTCGGGACGCAAAAGGGAATGCGCTCGTCGTCGGCACACAGGCGCGCATCCTGTACCAGGATGCGGAAGGCCGCACGAATATCGCGCTGCGTTTTAATGAGATGGTGCGTGCTGGGGAAGTCGGCCCCATCATGCTCGGGCGCGATCATCACGACGTCAGCGGTACCGACTCGCCATTCCGCGAAACCGCGAACATCAAGGATGGCAGCAATATCATGGCGGATATGGCAACACAGTGCTTTGCGGGCAACGCCGCGCGCGGCATGACGCTGTGCGCGCTGCACAATGGCGGCGGTGTTGGTATCGGCAAGGCCATCAACGGCGGGTTTGGGCTGCTGTTGGACGGCAGCGAGCGCACGGATGAGATCATTCGTTCCGCCATGATGTGGGACGTCATGGGCGGCGTTGCGC
>JAEXTB010000217.1 GCA_023453725.1 Bacillota bacterium
GACGTATTCGTCATCGGTGCAGGGTTCGCCGCAGCCGAGGAAGCGATATTCCTTACAAGATACGCAAGGAAGGTGACTGTCATTGCACGGGAGCCGGAGTTCACCTGCTCGAAGTCGATTGCCGAAAAAGTGCTCGCCCATAAAAAGATCGAAGTGAAATTCCATACGGAACTACTTGAGATCGGCGGGGACCAGGTATTGAAGTACGCCAAATTTATCAACAACCAGACTGGGGAATATTGGCGCTACGATGTGAAGGACGGGGATACTACGTTCGGCGTGTTCGTATTCGTGGGCTATATGCCCCAAAGCGGGCCGTTCAAAGAGCAGGTTGTGCTGGATGCGGCAGGCTATATCCCCACCGACGACAACATGATGACAAACGTCGCGGGCGTATATGCGGCGGGGGACATCCGTCCCAAGATATTGCGTCAGCTTGTGACCGCCGTTTCCGATGGAGCCATTGCTTCCACTGCAGCGGAGAGATATATAGAAGAAAAGAAAGTGCAGCTTGGCCTCCATGAGGAAGAGCCCCCCGCGCACACCGTACATGAAGCGTTCTTTGACGATGCTCTCAAAAATCAGCTCGTTCCTGTTTTGCAGCGTTTTGAACGGAACGTGAGAATACGCGCCATACTGGAGCGGGATGACCTGAGTGCGGAAATCCGAAGCTTCTTAGAAGAGTTCGCTGCTTTAACAAAAAAAGTTCATGTGGAATTTATCAATAGAGGAGAGGATCCGGAGAAGGAGCGTGCCGTCAATGCCGCTATATTCCCGACGTTCGCGCTTTTGAATGAAGCGGGAGAGTACCTCGGCGTGCAGTTCCATGGCGTTCCGGGCGGGCATGAAATCAACTCGTTTGTACTTGCGCTCTACAACGCGGCAGGCCCTGGGCAGGAAGTGGCGGAGGGGGTGTTAAAGAAAATTCAGGCTGTGCAAAAGCCAGTCAACATCAAGATCGGCGCCACGCTTTCGTGCACGCTCTGCCCGGCTGTCGTGACGGCCGCCCAGTTGATGGCGCTAAAAAACCGAAACTTACAGGCGGAAATGATTGATGTTGCGCGGTATCCAGAATTTAAAAACAAATACTCCATATTGAGCGTACCCGCAATCATCATCAATGACGAGCTGCTTGCGTTCGGGAAAAAGGATATTGAGGAGCTTCTGGAACTGATTTCCGCAGAAAAGACCGTGTGAAGCCCCAGAGCAAAAGAATTCAGGATAAACAGATTTTATACATAACGCAGGCAGTCTTGCCTGCGTTTGTTTTTTGCAGGTTTTCCAGTTTTCACATTTCATGAGTCTGCAATCCCATGCGCATACTACGTAAGCGGAGGTATGTATATGGACTGGGTAACTTACATTTTAATACAACTCGTGATAGTCGGCGGTATAGCCCTTATCGTTTATTTACGCAACAAGCGGCGTCAACAGCCGCAGGCGACCATGATAAAGCCAAAGCAAAACGTACAGGAGCTCCAGCGTCTTGCCCGCATGCGTGCAAGGCGGCTTAACGTGCCGCTTTCCGAAATGACGCGTCCTGCAAGGTTTGAAGACATCATCGGGCAGGAGGAAGGCATCCGTGCGCTTAAAGCGGCGTTGTGCGGGCCTAACCCGCAGCATGTGCTGCTGTACGGCCCTCCGGGCATCGGCAAGACATGTGCGGCGCGCCTGGTGCTCGAGGAGGCGAAAAAGAGGCCGGATTCCCCGTTTAATTCAGAATCCGCGTTTGTAGAGCTCGACGCAACATGTGTGCGGTTCGATGAACGGGCAATCGCGGATCCGCTCATCGGTTCGGTACACGACCCCATTTATCAGGGGGCGGGCACACTTGGCGCACAGGGCGTACCCCAGCCCAAGCCGGGCGCTGTGACGCGCGCGCATTGCGGCATTTTATTTTTGGATGAAATCGGCGAACTTCATCCCATGCAGATGAACAAGCTGCTAAAGGTACTTGAAGACCGTTATGTGCGGTTTGACAGCGCCTATTATTCTCCGGACAATGCGAGCATTCCCCAGCACATCCATGATATTTTTCAGCACGGGCTGCCCGCTGACTTCCGTTTGGTGGGCGCGACAACAAGGCGGCCCGAAGAGTTGCCCCCCGCTTTGCGGTCGCGCTGCTTGGAACTGTTTTTTAAGCCGCTTGGTCAGAAGGAACTTGAACAGGTAGCACATGGTGCCTCCGAACGTGCAGGCTACACCATGGCTCAGGAAGCGCTTTATCACGCCGCGCTGTATGCACAAAGCGGACGGGATGTTGTGAATATTGTCCAGCTTGCCTGCGGGCTTGCCCACGATGAAAGCCGCACGTCCGTATTGCGGGAGGATGTGGAGTGGGTCGCGCACATCTGCAACTACACCCCGCGGATGGAATGCCATATGCCCAAGCAGGCCCGCGTGGGTTCGGCAAACGCTCTCGCGGTAGCGGGGGCGGGGCAGGGGATGGTGCTCGAAATCGAATGCGCGGCGGCCACCGCAACAAACGGGCGCGGGTCACTGACATTAAACGGCATTGTGGAAGAAGAAGAACTCAACTTCAGGGACAGAAGGCTCAAACGCAAAAGCACGGCACGCGGTTCTGTAGAGAACGTGGTGAGCGCACTTTCACGTTATCTTGCGATCGATCATACGAAGCTGGACATTCAGTTTAATATCCCAGGCGGTATTCCGGTGGATGGCCCGAGCGCGGGGGTGGCGCTGTTTATTGCGCTGATGAGCGCATATACGGGAAAAGCAGCATCCCATACGCTCGCTTCTACGGGAGAAGTGACCATCTCAGGAGAAGTTCGCCCGGTGGGCGGTGTTCGAGAAAAAATTATGGCCGCAGAATCGGCCGGCGCAGAGCTTGTGCTGATCCCGCTTGCCAATTGGGAGGATGGCTTTGGGGAGTTTCGGGTAAAGGTGCTCCCAATTGAAACAATACGTGAGGCGGCTTCGTTTGCCTTTCCGGAGCCAGCAAATAAACCCCATCCGGCGCGCGAGGCCGTGCGCCCGGTCAAGCAGGAGCAGCTATCGGCAGCGGGCTGTGCTGCCAATACGGAGCATGCCACCGCATCCGCACAGGAAGTAATGTAATCGTTTTTCGCTTTCCGAGGCGTCTTTTCTGGTAAGTGATGCAACTTGTCATTCCCCTAAGTACCCGTTATAATGTGTACACGAGGTGAATGCATATGTTACAAACACTGCCTGTGATCCCGTTACGCGGCATGGTCGTCTTGCCCGGCGAGGTGGTACACTGCGACGCAGGACGAAAAAAGACGCTCTCCGCGATCCAGGCGGCCGCTTCCGGTGATGGAATTGCGCTGTTCGTTACACAGAAGGACGCGCAGGAGAATGAGCCGGAACCGGACGATCTTGAAATGACCGGAACCATTGCCCGCATCAAGCAGGTATTCCGTATCCAGGGCGACGGCATCCATATGTTGTTGACGGGAATCTCCCGTGCAGATATTAAGGCCTTTACATCCGAGGATCCTTATTTTGAAGCGAGTGTGCAGGAAAAACCGGATGTCGCCGGCAGGCCCGAAGCGGTAGAAGCATTAAGACGCCGCGTGCACGACAGCTTTGAAGAATACGCAAAACTCAACAGCAAGCTGACCTCCAGCCAGAAAAGTGCCATGGAGGCAATTGTGGAAGCCGGAGAATACGCCGACTCAGTCGCCGCTTTGGTGCTTACGGAAGCACCGCAGCGCCAGCGGATACTGGAGGAGGACAATGTGGAAAGCAGGCTGATGCTGCTGGCCACTTTGCTGTATAAGGAGCTTGGGGTGCTGCGGCTGGACGCGGAAATCAACAGCAAGCTGCATGAGGAAATTGAGAAGAGCCAGAAGGAACACTATCTGCGTGAAAAGCTTCGGGTCATCCGCCGGGAGCTTGGCGACGACGGCGCAGATGAGATGGACGAATACCGCGCCCGTATGGAGGGTAAGAAGTATCCTCCTATCGTTGAGGAACGGCTCAAAAAAGAGATTGTGCGGCTCGAAGGCCTGCCTGCAGGCTCGCATGAAGCGCCGATGGCGCGCAATTATATTGAGCTTCTGCTGGATCTTCCCTGGACAGAACAGACGGAGGATCATCTAGACTTACTCCATGCGCGAAAGGTGCTCGACCAGAACCATTACGGTATGGATAAGGTCAAAGACCGCATTGTGGAGTATTTGGCCGTACAAAAGCTTACCGGAAAGCCCAATGGCCAGATTTTGTGCTTTGTTGGGCCGCCGGGCGTAGGAAAGACGTCCATTGTCGCTTCCATTGCGGAGGCGATGGGCCGCAAATTTGTACGGATGAGCCTGGGCGGTATTCGGGACGAAGCGGAAATCCGCGGCCACAGGCGTACATATATCGGCGCGCTTCCGGGAAGAATTGTTTCCGCCATGCGGCAGGCAGGTTCCGTAAACCCTGTGCTGCTG
>JAEXTB010000248.1 GCA_023453725.1 Bacillota bacterium
CCGCCATAACGGAGAACCGAAATGATCACCTATGATACCTTGACAATTTTAAAACGAGACGAACTCCGCGACTGCCCGTTGTTCCGGGTAGACAACGTGCAGTGGAATAGTAAAATAAGCCCGTTGACTGTGGGACGCATGGGATATGTCCCCGGCGAGGGGCTGTTTGTTTGGATGAAATGCCATGAAAAAAATCCACTTCGCACCATGGCCCGTCCTATGGACCGGGTATGCTTGGACAGCGCCATGGAAGCGTTTTTCGCTTTCCCGGACAGGGCCGTGGCAGAAACAGAACAGTTTACCCCTGACGATAACGGTATGTACTGCAACTTTGAAATCAACGCCAACGGCGCGATGTACGCAAAAACAGGACGCGGCAGGCTGGGCCGCGTGCCGCTCTTAACCGAGGAATTTGAGGCGGCAGGCGTGCGCGCCCGCATTTTAGAGGACAGCTGGGAAATAGAGCTTCTTGTCCCCATGCCCCTATTAAAGCGGGTTGCGGGCATTGAGCGCTTTGCATCTGGCGATGTGTTTTTCTGCAATTTTTACAAAACATCCGAGACCCCAGAGATTGAACATTACCTGAGTTTCAGCCCGATCGGAGTGGAGAAGCCGAATTTTCACCTGCCACGCTTTTTTGCAAAAGCCGTGATACATGAACATACGGCGGGAACCAACCGCCATACAATGGAGCATATGCAATGAGAGTAATTCGTGCAAAAGATTATTTGGATATGAGCCGCAAGGCGGCGAACGTACTAAGTGCCCAGGTCATATTAAAGCCCAACAGCGTACTGGGGCTGGCGACTGGCTCCTCCCCTGTTGGAACCTATCAACAACTGATTGAGTGGTATAATAAGGGCGACATCGATTTTTCCCTTGTTACCAGCATCAACCTGGACGAATACTGCGGGCTTGGACCCGATGCCCCACAAAGCTACCGGTATTTTATGGACCAAAATCTGTTTCGCCACATCAATATCCGGCCGGAAAACACGCATGTGCCAAACGGCATGGAACCCGACGCCGCAAAGGAATGTGCGCGCTATGAAGCCCTGATTGAGCAGCATTCCGGCATTGACATGCAGCTATTGGGCATCGGCCACAACGGCCATATCGGCTTTAACGAGCCGGATACGGCGTTTGAGACCTGTACTCACCGCGTGGCGCTTACTCCGAGCACAATTGAGGCCAACAAACGCTTCTTTGAAACGGAAGCGGATGTCCCGCGTTATGCCTACACCATGGGCATCCGTTCCATCATGCAGGCAACGCGCATTCTCATTATCGTTTCCGGCGCCGACAAAGCGCAGATTGTAAAGGAAACATTCACCGGGCCAGTGACGCCCAAGGTACCCGCATCCGTATTGCAGCTTCATAATAATGTTACTCTGGTAGGAGATGGAGGGGCGCTTTCCAAGCTATGAAAGATACGCAGACTGTCAAGGCACTCTTTTTTGATATCGACGGCACGTTATTAAGCCCCCGTACCGGGCGGATACCGGAAAGTGCTGTCAGTGCGCTCAAAAGCGCGCACAATCATGGCCTTCTGCTGTTTGCGGCAACGGGCCGCCACTGGTGCGCGCTCGAGCAGCTTCCCCAAATGCGCGAACTGCCGTTTGATGGGTTAATCTGCCTGAACGGACAGCTCTGCCTACTTGGCAAACAAACCATTTTTCAAAATCCCATCCCGCGCCATGAAGTGGAAGCGTTCATCCGCTATGTAGCCAAGGAAGATTGCGTCTGCCAGTTCTCTGGTGACAATCTGGTATTCTGTACCCGCTATGACGAGTCGGTACAGAAAATCAACCAGGAGTTTGGAATTGTGGAGCCGCCCGTCTATGTGCTTGAACATGCGCTAAACATGGATGTGCTGCAGATTGAATTGTTTTTCCGTGAAGAGCGCCTGCTAAACGTATTGGAGCATATGCCAAGCTGCCGGTGGACGCGCTGGAATCCGGTGGCTGTTGATATCTTAAGAAAAGACGGCGGAAAATGGATCGGCATACAGAAGGTTGCGGAATACCTGCATCTCAAAGAAGGCGAGCTCATGGTGTTTGGCGACCATGACAACGATGTGGATATGCTGCTGAATGCGACTTTTTCCGTTGCACTTGGAAACGGAAGCGCCGAGGCGCTTGCCGCAGCAAAGTATGTCACCAGTGATATTGACGAGGAAGGGATTTATAATGCTTTTAAAGCCTTGCTCCCGCATGTCGGCTTATAAGCGTTTCATCCCCTCCTCCCTTTTTTAATTTTTCAGGAAAGGACTGATTATCATCGCACATACACTTGTGGAGATCTGCTGCGGGTCAGCCGACGATGTGTTTGAGGCCGCCGCTGCAGGAGCGGACCGCGCAGAACTCAACGCAGCCCTGCCGTTGGGCGGGCTTACGCCCAGCATAGGCGAAGTGCTTCTATCAAAAAGTGCCGCGATTGATCTGATGGTCATGGTTCGCCCAAGGGAAGGCGGATTTTGCTACAGCGTGCGGGAATTCGAAACCATGCTGCGGGATACGCGCGCCTTGATCGCGGCTGGGGCGGACGGCATCGTGTTCGGTATACTCAACCCGGACGGCACTGTAGACGCCAAGCGCTGTGAACAGATGGTAAAGGCAATCGGGAAAAAACAGGCGGTATTCCACCGGGCAATCGACGTCACGCCGGATTGGCGCGCAGCGCTCGATACGCTTTGTTCGCTTGGGATACGCCGCGTATTAACAAGCGGGCAGGCGCCTTCCGCCATGGAAGGAAGTACCATAATTCGGGAGATGATCGCTTACGCCGCCGGGCGTATTGAGCTATTGCCCGGCGCGGGTATCCGGCCGAATAATGTCCTGGAACTTATCCGGAACACCGGCTGTACGCAGGTCCATGCCTCAT
>JAEXTB010000265.1 GCA_023453725.1 Bacillota bacterium
GCGGAAATGCCCACCGTGTAGGGTTTGAGGTATTCGCGGGCGCTCTCAGGGATATCCTCCTTCTTGAGCAGCGCGCCGTAGGTAGCAAGCGGAGAAATGTTGGAGATGATCTTTTTTGCCCGGTATGCAACGCCGTTTTCATCCACAACGCCCACAGCCTTGCCGTTTTCCACCATAATGCGCTCCACCGCGCAGTTGAGGCGCACAAGCCCGCCCATGCGGCCGACGGCCTCCATGAGCGCCTGATTCATCACCATGGAAGTGCCCTTAAGATAGAAGGGCTTATCCTCCATATAAATGTTGGTACACTTGGCGAGTATAGCCCACGGGAACCGTGCGGGCGGCATGCCCATGAAACACCAGTACGCGCTTAACGCAAGCTGCAGCTTGGGAGATTTAAAGAATTCGTCGAGCACCTCCTGTGTACTCTTGAGAGCGTATTTCGCCAAATGCGGATAGAGCTTGGGGAAGCCGACCTTCATGACGGCCTTTTTGAGCGCGCCCGGCTCATTCGTGCTGGCAGCGCTCTTCTCTGCAAACGCAGCGGACTCGGCGCAAAAGGCGTATACAGCCTGAAAATAGCCTAGAATGGCGTCCCTTTCCTCGGGGAACAGTTCGATCAGATGCGCCTCGCACTTCCTGCGGTCGGCAGGCAGGGAAACGCCCGTGCCGTCAGGGAAGTTCACACGGAACAGCTCCTTGATTTCCACCCAGTCGATCTGGTCCTCGATACCGTAGCGCCTGAACTGCTCGCGAAGGGGGCCAGGCTTTTCCTTTGTACCCATGCTGCTGAGCTGATGCAGCGCCACCTCAAACTCAAAGCGCCCGCGGCGAAAGCTCGTGCCGCAGCCGCCGGGAATGTTGTGCTTTTCAAATACGATAACGCGCTTGCCCTTTTCTGCCAGAGTTGCGGCGGAAGCAAGGCCGCCGTTTCCGGCGCCGATAACAATGACATCGTAGCTTTGCATGAAAAATCCTCCGCTCTATTTGATGAGGCAGGCGGTAGCGATGAGCGCGATGTTGAGCACCATCAAACATACCTGCACGGCATTGCCCTTGGTTGCGGCCACAAAGCGCCCGAATCTCTCGCTTTTCAGGCTCTGTTCAACGAATTCCTTCTCCGCGATCTGGAAGCAGCCGCCAAAGGACAGCGAGCCCGCGCGGAAGGTCAGCCAGTAGCCGGGATTACCCGTGATGAGCACCCCCAGTATGGGGGCGGCGAGTATACCCATATGCAGCTTTGCAACGGAGGGAGAGAACTCATTGGTCACAAACACCCAATTCCAAATGGTGTAGGCGATAATCCAGCAGATGGTGCCAATAGCGGCAGGGGCATGGAATTCGTAAAGATGGAAGAACTTCGAAAAGAAGCCAAGCCCTTCTGTGCCGGTAAAATCAAGCCATGTGCCGCGCAAAAAGAGCACCGAGGCCGCAAGCACAATGCCCGTGACGCCGTTGAAATACCGTTTGTAGCGGACGATGTCGGTGAACGTGGCTTCAAGGATGTTGATGGCGAGGAAGATGAGCACGATATTCACAAACACTTGACGGTCGAGGATGTTGAATACCGCGAAAATGATGACCACTCTTAACAGTGTTAGCGTGGTCAGCTTGAGGCGTTCAAAGAACACCAGCTTGCCAAACACCATGATGGCGATGGGCAGCAGCACATTTACAGGGATGTTCACTAAGATCGGCTGCGAGGCCGCAAGCATGGAGGTGGCTGTGAATGCGAGGGTCAGGATGGCCAAAAGGATGTTTTGGTTGCGGTGTCCGCCTTGCTGCGTGGGCTTTTTTTCCGGTTCCGGCATGGTGCGTCCCTCCTAAATATAATCATTTATCGTTTCGCGGTACTGGATCGGAAGCTCCGTTCAGCCCGTGAAGGACTTGGTGAGAAGGTCGCAAAAAAGCTCGATGCGCTGCTTTGCAGCATCCTCGCTTGCGCCAGCATCCGTGCGGGAGCCGTTGATGGACATTTTCTGTATCAGCCCCAAAAGCGCGTCGTAGGCGTTGTAGTACAGGAACTCCATATCTTTGCGGTCCGGCACGCTGCCATCCGCAATGCCGCGGCGTATGGCCTTGGCGAGCGGCGCGCGGAACTCATGGTATGGGGCGGGGGGCTTGATTTTATTGAGGCCGCTCATATCGTGCTTGTAAAGGAAAAACTCCGCCTCGTGCACGAATATGAGCTTATCCGGTTCTGAAAAGTAAAGGTCGGCATATGCACGGAGTACAGCGCGTATCTGCTCCGCGCCATTCAGGCCCGAAAATGCGCCGCTGTCGTACACGGCGTCCGCCTGCTTTACGGTTTCCTCCCAAAAGAGCAGGGCGGTTTCTAAAACCAGCGCTGCCTTTGTGGGAAAATAGCGGTAGACCGAGCGTTCGGTAAGTCCCGCTACCTCGGCGATTCCCGCCACGGTGGTCGCATCCACGCCCTGCTCGATAAACGAGCGCAGCGCCTGCAAAACCACCCTGTTTTTGTTGGTGATTTTCCGCGTTTGCAAAAACGCTTCCTCCTCTTGCGGTTGTACCTGGCTTTAGAATTGTCAGGATGACTGACAATTTGATGATAGCACCCAATTTGCTTTTTTTCAAGAAGAATTTGATAATAATTTATCAGGCCGTTATTGCCACACTGTACCAACGATTGATGCAACTTATTTAAGATAACGATTTCTATTGTTTGTGTTTTCCATAAAGAGGTGTCAATGTGTCTATTGCTATTTGAAACCGCTGTGATGAACAAAAGTTTTTAAATGCCGTTCGTTTGAATGGATTATAAGTTTAGTATGGATAAACGAACGGCAAGTTATGGATCATATAGGCTCGTGACGAAAACTGTGTGAAACTCGGTATCGCCGCAACAGGTGAACTTGGCAAAATCAGCGGCCTTGGTACTTTCGGACTTCTTGCCTTTTTCATCATTATTAAGTATGATGCAAATACTAGAATGTATATTCAGAACAGGAAATGACATGGATAAGCAATTCACCCGGTTTGACATGAAGGTACCGCCGATACGCCAAAGGAATTTTTTACGCCCCATCGTGTGGGCGCTGACGTTGCCAGCGGTGCGCTTTCAAAAAACCGTGATTACAAAAACAAACTGCAAAGATCTCACCCCCCCATATCTGCTGTTGGGAAATCACAATGCATTTTATGACTTTAAGGTTGCTACAAAGGCTATCTTTCCAAATCGCGCAAATTATGTGGTTGCCATTGACGGATTCATTGGCCGGGAGTGGTTGCTTCGTAATGTGGGTGGGATATGCAAACGCAAATTTACTACAGATGTTCAACTGATCCGCCAAATTAAGCGCGTGTTTGATAACGGGGATATCCTTATCCTTTATCCTGAGGCTCGATATTCTCTGTGCGGCACTACTGCAGTGCTCCCGGATTCTCTTGGCAAGCTCTGCAAAATGATGAGGGTTCCCGTAGTGACTATGATTTGCCATGGGAATCATATCAACTCCCCATTCTGGAACCTTAAGAAGAGAAAGGTCCCCTATACCACCGCCGAGATGAAACAACTTTTCACGGCAGAGCAGCTGAAAGAAACGTCTGTCGATGAGATAAACGAAGTCATACGTCGGGAATTTGTATATGACGACTTTGCATGGCAAAAGGAAAACCGGATCATTATCGACGAGCCCTTCCGCGCAGAGGGACTTCACAAAGTGCTTTATCAATGCCCTGCATGCTCAACAGAGTACCGCATGGACAGCAAGGGCGAAACTCTATATTGCAAAGCTTGCGGTAAGCATTGGCACATGACAGAGCTGGGAGAGCTGAAAGCCGAAAGCGGAGATACCGAGTTTTCCCACATCCCGGACTGGTATGAATGGGAGCGGGAACAGGTGCGCAGAGAAGTACAAGACGGCAGGTATCATGTTGAGCTTAAGTGCCATGTAAATTCCCTGCCCAACGCGAAAAAGGTTATTCCTATCGGAAATGGAACGCTTATTCATAATATATCCGGTTTTAGCGTACGGGGCAGCGGCAAATACGGTAATTTTTCAATGGAACGGGAGGCCAAAGAATTGTATTCATGCCACATTGAATACGATTATCTAGGAAAATACGGTGACTGTGTAGATC
>JAEXTB010000272.1 GCA_023453725.1 Bacillota bacterium
GGTTTGAAGTAATTGAGATTGACGGACACGACTTTGACCAATTGGATGGCGCGTTTGAAAAAGCATGGAACGCCACAGAAAAGCCTGTGATGATACTTGCAAACACCGTCAAGGGCAAAGGCGTTGATTTCATGGAAAACAACGTTGTATATCACTATGCATCAGGCGATTCCGCGCTGTGCGAAAAAGCCAAGGCTTCTATTATGAGACAGTAAGGAGGGACAATAAGATGGCCGTTGTAACCGGAACGAATTGGAATGCCTACGACGCAGCCACTATGACCGCGCGTGAGATTTATGGCCGCACGTTAGCAGAGATTGGCAGATCAAACCCCAAAATTGTAGGCGTCACCGCAGACCTTGCGCAGACCACCGCAATTGTCCACTTCGCAAAAGCGTTCCCGGATCGTTTTTTTAATGTCGGCATTGCGGAACAAAACATGCTTGGCGTTGCCGCCGGGCTTGCAAAGGCCGGATTGGTGCCTTTTGCCTCCACCATGGCGGTGTTTGCCTGCTTAAGGGGCGGCGAACAGGTGCGTACCGATATCGCCTACCAGAACCTGCCCGTCAAAATCATTGCAACGCATTCAGGCATCTCCTTTGGGCATGCGGGCACTACCCACCACTGCACGGAGGATTTCGCCATCATGCGCTCCATTGCAAACATGACGGTGATCTGCCCCGCGGATGGGATTGAAACCGCTAAGGCCGTACAGGCCTGCGTGGATACGCCAAACCCTGTCTATATCCGCATTGGGCGCGGGTTTGAGCCCCCATGCTATGAAAATGCCGAGTATACCTATGAAATAGGCAAAGCCATCACCATGCGGGAGGGAACCGACCTTACCATCATCTGCTGCGGCATTGCGGTGCTGCAATCCCTGCAGGCGGCAAAGACATTATCGGAGCAGGATAATCTCTCTGTGCGTGTCATCAACATGCATACCATAAAGCCAATCGACAGGGATGCCATTCTGAAGGCTGTTACCGACACAAGACGCATACTCACCGTGGAAGAGCACAACGTGTTTGGCGGGCTTGGAGACGCTGTCGCTTCCGTCATTGCCGAAAGCGGCAAGGGTTGCGTCTTCAGGAAGCACGGCATCCAGGATGAAATCGCAAAAATCGGCTATGCCGAAGATCTCTACGCCCACTATGGGCTTGATGCCAACGGCATTGTCGATCAGGTGCGCGCCATGGTAGGGCTGGAGTTCGAAGCGGACGAAAACTGGGACGATGAGTAGAGGGGAGGATTATAATGCCTGCAAGAGCTGAGGATATTATGACTGCCAGGCTGTTTTTTAACGCCGCCTTCCCCGTGATGCAGGTTCTCCTGGACGACGACCCGAAGATGAAGCAATCGTTCAAGGATGTGACCGGCACCGTACAGTTTGGCGCAAAAAATGATGGCGAACTTCTTGCTTGCCACCTGGTGTTCGATCATGGCAAAGTAACCGTTGTGCAGGGACCGTCGGAAAAGCCCGATATTTCGCTGACCTTCCCTACGGTTGCAAAAATGAACGCTCTGCTGCGCGGAGGCATGGCGATGCCATCCATTAAAGGCTTGCGCCACTTGGGCCTCTTGGTAAAGGTGCTCTCATTGCTGATGGGATTGATGATCATGTCACCGGCTAAACGCCCCAAGGACTTTACAGGCCAAAGCCTCAAGGTTAAAATGAGCTTGTATATGATCACCCGCGCGCTGTCCCAATACAACAAACTGGGCAATCCGGATATGCAGGAATTCTGCCAGCGGCAGCCGGACCGCATCTACCAGTTTACGGTTGAGAACGGCGACGACAAAGCATATATTGCTTGTTACCTCCGCATCAAAGCAGGCAAGTCGAAATCCGGCCACGGCGTATATACCCGCCGCAGCCCGTTTGTGCATTTCCGTTTTCTCAGCGTAGAGGGTGCCATGAAGGTGCTGCTCAAGGAAGTGGCGTTTGTAAAAGCCGTAGAAGAAGGCTATGTGGAAACGCTGGGAAGCCCGGAATACGCCTGCTATCTCAATGATTATATGGCCGTCCTGCAAGGGATGCTGACCTGAGGAGGAAGCGGTATATGAAGACAATCTATTTTGAAAAAGACATTCCCCGCATTCTACTTACAAAATTCGCGGCAAAGTATTGTAAGCCGCTGCTCTATACCGGTTTGAACGCGGTCAAGTACAATAAAAGCCTGCCCGATCCACCGCTCCCCGCCCCCAACTGGCTGCGCATAAAAAACATTGCCTGCGGCCTGTGCGGAACGGATATGAGCTTCTTCAAGGCCACTACAGGAACAAACTCCGCTTTTGAGCCGATCCCTTCCTCCAAACGCACGTATCTCGGGCATGAAAACGTGGGCGTCGTCATTGAAGCGGGGCCTGCCGTCACAAAATTCAAGGTGGGCGACCGCGTGACCATCCGGGAGTATATGTCGGGCTGCGGCAACAAGGACATTACCCCCCGCTGTAAATACTGCGAAGAGGGCAACTACAACCTCTGCCTCAACTACGGCGAGCCAAGCCCCCATCCGTTGCCCGATGTAGGTGCAGGCTGGGGAGACACGTTTCTTGCGCCCGAGCAGCAGCTTGCAAAGATATACGACGAGCTCAATAACGAGCAGGCTGTCATGGTGGAACCCACATGCGTTTCCATACACTCCGTATTGACGGCGTCCCCTGATAAAGGGGAAAAGGTGCTCGTCATGGGCTGCGGGACAATCGGCCTTGGGATTGTGCAGGCGATTAAAATCGTGGAGCCGGGCTGTGAAGTCTGGATCATGGAGCGCGTAAAGACAAAGCAGGAATTTGCAAAGAAGCTTGGCGCCGACCATGTATTAAGCGGCGAACCCTATGAGGCTGCCTCCAAGGCGACCGGCGGCAGCAGGGTCTTTACGGGCATGAGCAACAACAAAATGTTCTTTGGCGGGTTCGACCGCGTTTACGACTGCATCGGCGGAAACTGGTCCAACACGACGGCGTTAAGGCTGCTGCGCCCGCGCGGTACGCTGGTAAAAATCGGCCATCACATGCGGGCGATTACATTTGACGAATCTCCAATCTGGTGGCATGAAATGAAACTTATTGGCATCGACGCGCACGGCATGGAAGAATGGCAGGGGCAAAAGAAGTATACCTTTGACCTTGCCCAGGAATGGATCCGGGACGGCGTCTATAAGACAGAAGGGTTTGTCACGCACCACTTCAAGCTGGACGACTATAAACAGGCCATGAAACTTGCGCTGGAAAACCCGCCGGATGTCATCAAAATCGTACTCGACTGCTGAATACCAAAGGGGCTCTGTTGATGAAAAAGAACGCCACTACCGATCTTTTAAAAATCGGCGATCTGGCAAAGGCCACAAACACAAACGTTTCCACAATCAAGTTCTATGTGAAGGAAGGGTTGATACAGCCCGCCTGCAAAACAGGCCCCAACATGGCCTATTACAGCGCGGACTGTATCGCCCGTGTACAGCTCATCAAATCCCTGCAGAAGGAGCACTACTACCCGCTTTCCGTCATCAAACGCACACTTGAACATTCCGACAGCCAGATGGAGATCAAGTTCCTGGATGCGATCCACAAAGTGGACTATGCGAGCAGCAGCAAGACATTCTCGTTAACAGAAGCCGCCAAGATGAGCAGGTTAACGAAGGCGCAGATCTCCATTTTAGTGGAAAGCGGGTTAATAAAGCCTGAGGCTGCGGGGAAACGGCAGTGCTATACAGATGAAGATTTGCAGATAATGCTGCTCATTCGCCGCAGAATGGATGCGGGCATACCCTTTAGAGAATCCGTTTCCTCATTCCTGATCTATGAGCAGGCGCTGCGCGCTGCCGCAAAAGCGGATGTGGATTTGTTCATCAGCAAAGCCCTGATGGAAGTAAATCCGAATGCAAAGGACGCCGTGCGCATGATCTGTGTATCGGATGAAACGCTTGACGCGTTTATCAGCGCAAAGCGGGCCGAACTCAACCGAGAATTCGGCTCGGAACGCCTGAGCGACCTTTATGGGTATTCCGCCGGGCTTTCGTCCATGGTGCAGGAGATCGTACAAGCGCTTCAAAAAGCCGACTGTATGGAGCTTGCCGAACGGTGCCGCGCGGCGTTGTCCATGTACCCGGAAGGAGAAGATACGCTAGCCATCGCATTGGGGCATTGCCACCAGATGTTAAACAGCCTAACGGAGAGTTTGGCCAACAGCATTGCGCTTTGCAGCCGGATCCATACGTATTTTCTTGCCCTAAAGCCTGCTGAAGCAGAGGGTATAGAGGCAGTCCTTCTTTACAGCCTCAGGTTGTGCTGGCTCTGCCTTGCCCCTGCGCTGCTCAACTGTACAAAGGAGGCCCAGGAAGCCCTGGACGGTTTTGCGGCTTTTGCAGCAGAGCGGTTTGGCCCCGCATCGGACGCCTATGTGCGGCAAATTGTAAATGCGATCACACGCATGGGAGGGATTGTATGAATATTGCCTCAATCGTCGCGCGCCAGCGCAGCTTTTTTGAAAGCGGGGCCACGCGTTCCCTCGCATTCCGCATGGACGCGCTCAAAAAGCTTCAAAAGGCAATTCAGGAAAACGAACCATTGATCAATGCCGCCATGAAGGCGGACCTGAACAAATCCCCATTTGAAACGTATATGACCGAAACCGGCATGGTGCTCGACGAACTCCGTTTTCATCTCAAGCACCTTCCACGCTGGGTCAAAACAAGGACGGTCAAAACGCCGATTACACAGTTCCATGCAAAAAGTTTTATTTCACCGGAACCCTATGGCATTGTACTTGTCATGTCGCCATGGAATTACCCTGTCCAGCTCTGCCTGGAGCCTGTGGTGGGCGCGATTTCAGCGGGAAACTGTATTGTCATTAAGCCCTCCGCATACGCCGGGGCCACCAGCCGCGCCATTGCAAAACTCATCGGCGATACATTCCCACAGGAGTATATCGCGGTTGTGGAAGGCGGCCGGGAGGAAAACAAAGCGCTGTTGGAAGAAGCATTTGACTATATCTTTTTTACAGGCAGCGTAGAAGTCGGCAAGACCGTCATGGCGGCGGCAGCAAAGCATCTCACGCCCGTTACGCTGGAGCTTGGCGGCAAAAGCCCTGCTATTGTGGACGAAACGGCGGATATTCCGCTTGCCGCAAAGCGGATTGCCTTTGGCAAGGTATTAAACGCCGGGCAGACCTGTGTGGAGCCGGACTATCTTCTGATCCATGAATTGGTAAAAGAAAAATTTATAGCAGAGTTTAAAGGCGCGCTCAACGAATTTTTCCCGAACGGGGATTATTCCGGGATGCCCGTCATCATCAGCGAAAAGCACTTTGCGCGCGTAACCGGACTATTAAAGGGCGAAAACGCAGTGATTGGCGGCGGAAGCGACCCGGCGCGCCGTTTTGTGGAACCGACGGTGCTTGTGGACG
>JAEXTB010000290.1 GCA_023453725.1 Bacillota bacterium
TTCTCTTGACAAAGCAGATCAGCTTTGAAGACAAGGGACGGCATACGACCACGCACCGCCAGCTTTTGCTTTTGCCCAATGGCGGCATTGTGATTGATACCCCGGGTATGCGGGAGCTGCAGCTTGAATCGGGCGATCTATCCAAAGCCTTTGGGGAGATTGAAGAACTCGCAGCCAACTGCAAGTACCGGGATTGCTCGCACAATTCAGAACCCGGCTGCGCGGTCAAACAAGCCATTGCAGATGGAACGCTATTGCAGGAGCGTTACGACAGCTACAAAAAGCTGCAGCAGGAACTCTCCCGTGAAGGAAAAAACTCACGCCAGCTGGAACAGGAAAAAATCAAGCGGATGTTTGGCAGCAAAGGCGAAATGAAGCAGGCCATGCGTTATTTCAAAAACAAAAATCATTCCTAGGAATGGAAAAAGGGAACCCACAATGGGTTCCCTTTTTTAGTCTTTCTTTGCTTTGCGCCGGCAATAATCATCCTCAATGCCCGCTTTCCAGTTCCCGGAAAGCGGCATGTTGGATCTGAGCTGTGTGATCGCTTCGTTTACCGCCATATAATTAAGCTGGACTCCCGCGCCATCCGCAACAAAGTTGCCCGCATGGTCCTGATGAATGCCGTATTGCTGTGCTGTGGCGACGGCATCAATATTTGCGCCAAGGAAAATGAACTCCCACCCTTGCTCTTGCTGGTTCTTCACCAATGCTTTCATTTGGTCCCCGGTATACTCCCGGCTTGCGTTTTCCAAACCGTCCGTCGTAATGACGACTACAACATTGTCTGCGCGGTAATCGGGCGCGTGCTTCTGGGCGTTCACAATCTTTTGGATGGTCTTTCCCACAGCGTCAAGAAGTGCCGTGGTTCCGCGCACATAGTATTCTTTCTGTGTAATCGGTGCTATCCCTGCAAGATTGGCACGGTCGTGCAGCAGTTCATACTGGTCGTCAAACAGAACCGTGGTAACATAAGCCTCCCCCGGCTGCTGTTTTTGTTTTTCCAGCATGGCGTTGTAACCGCCGATGGTGTCACTCTCCAACCCAGACATGGAACCGCTGCGATCCAATATGAAAACGAGTTCTGTCTTCATCATGTTATTCTCCCTTCGTTTGTTGTATTGAGAATAACATCCACGCATTGTCCAGAGGTCGCTTAAAAAGCGACACTTTCTCGCTTCAAGTAGTGCGATTGCAGAACATCATCGCGGTCCGCCCAACAACGGCTGATCAAACGCAAACAATGCCTCATTGATTGTAAAAATGTCATAGTTGCCTTCCCGTATGAAAAACTCCACAATCACGTCCATCTTAAGGCTACGGGATAACGCATATCCTGCTTTTGCAAGGAGGTCCCGGGTCTCATCTAGGTTAAGCCGGAGCGCAACCGCAAGCGCAAGTGCGGTTGTCTTTCCCGGGTTGTATCCCTTCCCTGTTCGGATTTTTGAAAACAGTTTCCGGTCAATATTTGCCCGTTTGTAAGTTGCCACATCGGTCATACCTTTTTCATCGATCAGGCGCAGCAGCATCTGGGAAAAGGATTCTTCCAACTGGCCGACGATATCTTCCAAATGGCGCTTTGCTTGTTCGGAAGCCTGTGGCGGAACGGCCATTGCGGGCATTGGAGCCGTTTCATAGGCTCCTAATAAATCTGCTTCTTCCTGCCGGAGAGCCGGGAATCGGGAAAGCGGCGTATGTTCTTCCACATACCGTTCATCAATAAACGCCTGTATGGAAGAATACAGCGCTTCACCGAGCATGTAAGCATTCTTGTCAAACACCACAAGAGAGACGTCCATTTCGTGTTCAAGCAGAAATTTGCCAATGGCGGTTACTGCGATCTGCAGCGCCTGATCCTTTGGGTACCCATAGATACCGGATGAAATCAACGGAAATGCGATAGAAGAAAGACCGTGTTCTTTTGCGAGTTTCAGAGAATTTGTATAACAGGCGTCCAGCAGCGCCGCTTCCCCAAACCCGCCGCCCCGCCAAATGGGGCCAACCGCATGGATGATGTATTTTGCAGGCAGGTTATATCCTTTTGTTATAACAGCCTGCCCTGTTTCACACCCTCCTAAGCCGTTGCACGCCTGTTGAAGCGCCCTTGCGCCTGCCGCTGTAAATATGGCGCCGCAAACACCGCCGCCCATCTGCAGCGCTGAATTGGCAGCATTTACAATGGCGTCTGTTTCCATTTTCGTAATATCAGCGCGGACAATTTCAAACGGCATATGAATTCCTCCCGCTTTGTGTTTCTATATGTTTTCCATATTACTCTATACCGTCACAACCACTTTCGTAAAGTAAAAAGCTATTTGGATGGTTTCATAAAGTACGAGCACCAGTTCATAGGTTTCTTTGGGGTGATGCATGTGCCAAAAAAGGAAACGCGCATACGCTGCACGCATGTGTTCCAATGCGATGAAGCCTCCTTAAAAAGAGAATACACAAAAAAGTGGATTGTATTGATCAACCGGCTGGAACAACGAAAGCAGTTGAAAAAGCCTTAGCACGTTGATTGCAGTTCCATAAAGGAGATACCTTGTATGAAGGCAGCTTTATATTGCCGTTTGTCTGAAGAAGACAAAAACAAGCAGTCCGTATCTGATGAAAGCGAAAGCATACAAAATCAAAAATCCATGCTGATCGCCTATGCGTTGGAACAGGACTGGGAAATTTACAACATCTACAGCGATGATGATTACGCGGGAGGCGACCGGAACAGGCCCGCGTTTTTGCGCCTGCTTGCGGACGCAGAGCAGCGAAAATTCGATATCGTACTCTGCAAAACCCAATCGCGGTTTACGCGCGAGCTGGAGCTTGTCGAGAAGTATATTCACGGCCTTTTCCCATTGTGGAACATCCGGTTTGTCAGCATTGTGGATCATGCAGATACCGCAAACAGAGGCAATAAAAAGGCGCGGCAAATCAATGGTCTCGTCAACGAATGGTATCTTGAGGATATGTCCGAAAACATTAAAAGTGTACTAACCAACAAACGGCAAAACGGGCTGCATATCGGTGCGTTTGCACTCTATGGCTACAAAAAGGATCCGGACAAAAAAGGCCATTTGCTTGTGGATGAAGAAGCCGCCGCCGTTGTGCGGGAAGTATTTGAACTCTTCTCACAAGGGTATGGCAAGACCGCAATCGCCCGCATGCTTAATTCGCGCGGTATCCCCAATCCTACGGAATACAAGCATATTCAAGGGCTTCGGTACCGGCAGCCCAAATCAAAAAACGGTACGCTTTGGAAATACTCCGCCATATCGGATATGCTTACAAACGAGCTCTACATCGGCAATATGGTACAGGGCAAGTACGGCAGCATTTCTTATAAGACAAAAATCAACAGGCCGCGCCCGCAGGAACAATGGTACAGGATACCGGGTACCCACGAAGCAATTATAGACGCCGCGCTGTGGGACAGGGTGCAGCATATGATTGCCCAACGTTCCAAACCGTTTTTAGCCGGTGAAATCGGTCTGTTTGCCAAAAAGACACGCTGCATGCACTGCGGCTACGCCTTGCGTTCTTCCAAAAACCGGGGACAATATTACCTGCAATGCGCAACCCGTCATGTAGCAAAGGACGCCTGTATTGGTTCTTTTATTTCGGTAGCGAGGCTGGAACAGGCTGTGCTGCAAGAGCTCAACCGCCTTACCGAGAATTATCTTGATATTGCCAACCTTGAACAGAGCGTGGAATTCACCCGGTCTACCGCGGGGCAAGATATTAGGTATCAAGTAGAGCGCTCACTCTATCAAAAGAAAATCAAAGAGTATGCAACGGGCATCCGGGAACTGTATCTTGATAAAGTAAGAGGCATTGTTTCAGAAACCGAATATCAAGAGCTTTCTCGCGATTTTAAAGAGGAGAAGAAACGGCTTGAGCGCATGTTGGCTGCCGGTACCGCAATGCCAATTTCTTTGGAACATAGCACAGCTGTCGAATGCGACACCAAACAGTTGATTGAACACTACATCCATCCGGAACAAATAAGCCGGGAGGTTGTGGAGCACTTTATCGACTACATTGCCGTTGGAAAACGTATTCCGAATACAGACGAAGTTCCTATAGAAATCCACTGGAGCTTTTGATTGTTTTTACACGATAGCAGCAGAGCAGAAGGCCCGCGTCACCTACGAACACCTGATGCGGCTGACGGATAACCCGGATATCATCGACCCGCTTCGCTTCCTGCGCCAGCGTGAAATCAACCACTTCCAGCGCTTTGGCGAGTGCCTGATGATCGTGCAGGATATGGCCTGCCAGAAGCGGCCCGTACGCGAAGGACGCTGCTGCTAAACTTAAATTTGGAAGCCGGAGGCTACTGCCCCGAACCCCCAAGAAGTTTTTCAATAGACTCAAGCGGCTGCCGGGATTTCCGGCAGCCGCTCTTCGTTGTAT
>JAEXTB010000004.1 GCA_023453725.1 Bacillota bacterium
ATGGTGGTGCACCCCGCGCCCGGCAATGAGAGCGGGACGCTTGTGAACGCACTGTTGTACGCCATCACCGATCTTTCTGGCATAGGCGGCGTTTTGCGCCCGGGCATTGTACACCGGATTGATAAAATGACTTCCGGGCTTCTCGTGATCGCAAAGAACGACCTTTCCCATACCAGCCTTTGCGCGCAAATTAAGGAGCATTCGGCGCGGCGCAATTACCTTGCCATTGTGGAGGGCAACCTCAAAGAGGATACGGGTACTATAGACGCACCCATTGGACGCCATCCGGTGGATCGCAAGCGGATGGCTGTTGTAAAAAACGGCAGGGAAGCGGTGACGCATTGGCGGGTGTTAGTGCGCATGGGGCAGTTTACGCTTATCAAGGCATCGCTTGAAACCGGCCGTACCCACCAGATTCGGGTACATATGGCGCACAGCAAACATCCTGTTGCGGGCGATGCGGTATATGGCCCCGCAAAACCCAAGCTGGGCTTAGATGGGCAGGCGTTGCATGCGTATGAGCTGATGCTCCGCCACCCGCGTTCCGGGGAACAGATGCGGTTTTTTGCACCGCCTCCGGATTGGTTTGTGCAGGCGCTGCGCCGTGCGGGATGCATGGAACAGCCGGATTGGGCAAATATTCCCTGACCTATAGGAAATGCTTTGATTGCAGCCGCCGATAAGGCGGTTTTTCTATGCCATAAATAGGACTCATGTGGTTGCAATTACTTGCAGCCGGGTATATACTATACATAAACAATCGCTTATATGTTTATGTATTATAGTATGGAGGCGCATAGCGATGGAAAAGAAGAATTTCCCTGTCTGCCAGACGGAACATATTGACGCGCAGCATGAGCGCTTGATTATGGACAGTATTCCGGATGAAGATGCCGCGGTGGATGCCGCGGAAATCTTTCAGCAGCTCAGTGACAGTACGCGCATCCGGCTTCTTTCCATGCTGGCCTTAGAGGACATGTGCGTATGTGAAATGGCGGATATCTTGGGCATGAGCCAGCCCGCCGTTTCCCACCACCTGCGTTCGCTGCGGCAATGCGGGGTGGTGCGCTTCAAAAAGACAGGCAAACGCGCCGTCTATTCCATCAGTGATACCCGTACCGGGCATATGGTGAGGCATCTGCTGTACGATATTACCAGCGGCAACCTCATCCCGTGCAAGGTTTGCCAGTTTCAAAAAAGTTTGGATGAGGAGGCTCCGTTATGAGCAGCGAAAGAATACCCTTGACTTCCGGTAAAGATCAAGAAGAACGCGCACGCACGCACGGCCATTCCCACGATCATGAAGGCAACCATGCACACGACCACGAAGACGCGTGTGAGCTTGATGGCTGCCGCGCCGGCTGCGCAAACTGCGGGAAAGATGACCATGGGGAAGGATCGGAAGAACCGTGGAAAATGTGGCTGCCCATTGCAATCGGCGCGGCGCTGTTTATTGCGGGTTTCCTGACGGAAGGGCTTGTACATATTATCCTTAATCTGGTTGCTTATGTCCTGCTTGGCGCACCGGTGTTGCTGCAGGCGGGCAAGGATATCATCCGCGGTCAGGTGTTTGGCGAAAGCTTTTTAATGGGGGTTGCGACAATCGGCGCTATCGCTTTGGCGGATTATGACGAGGCGGTTGCCGTCATGCTCTTCTACCGCGTGGGCGAATACTTTCAGGATATGGCCGTAGGCCGTTCCCGCAAGAGCATCCGCGCCGCAGTGGGCTTAAGGCCGGATACCGCCCGTGTTGCCCGGGATGGCGCGTGGCTGGTTGTAAACCCTGCCGAAGTGAATGTTGGCGAGCAGGTGCTTGTTAACCCCGGCGAGCGTATCCCGCTTGATGGAGAAATTCGCTCGGGAGAGAGCCTTGTGGACTTTAGCGCACTCACAGGAGAATCGGTTCCGGTGCGCGTCAGCATGGGCCGCGAGGTGATGGCGGGCGGCATCAACCAGACAGGGCCCATCACGGTGGAAGTCATCCGTCCTGCCTCGGATTCTGCAGTCAGCCGCGTATTGCGGGCGGTTGAAGATGCGGCAAAAGGAAAGCCCAAGCTGGAGAACTTCATTACGAGGTTTGCGCGTGTGTACACGCCCATTGTTGTCGGCATTGCGGCGCTGTTGGCTGTTATCCCGCCGCTTGGGGGGTTGGGCGCGTTTTCTGAGTGGCTGCATAGGGCGCTGATATTCCTCGTCATCTCCTGCCCCTGTGCGCTTGTCATCAGCGTTCCGCTTACGTTTTTTGCGGGGCTTGCCAACGCGTCGTCTCGCGGCGTGCTCTTTAAGGGAGCAAACCGTATGGAGCAGCTGGCCGCAGTGCAGGCGGCTGTATTTGATAAGACCGGCACACTGACCCATGGCGTTTTCAAGGTGCAGCAGGTGCTGCCTGAAAATGGCTTCCGTGAGGATGAATTAGTAAAGCTTGCGGCTGCGGCGGAGCACCATAGCCCGCATCCGGTGGCAAGCGCCATCCGGGCTGCGGCGGGAGAGTATTCGTCCGCAGAGGAAGTACAGGAAATTGCCGGGCGCGGCGTATCCGCCGCTGTATCCGGCAGGCGTGTGCTGGTAGGCAACGCGAGGCTGCTGACAGAGGACGGCATTTTAGAGCCTCCGCAGCTTTCGGGTACGGTTGCATATGTGTCAGTAGACGGCATCTATGCCGGTGCAATACTGATTGCGGATGAACTCAAGGAAGATGCCGGTACGGCCATTGGAAAGCTCAATAACCTGGTTGGGTATACTGCCATCCTTACAGGGGATGCAGAGGCGCCTGCACAGGCTGTAGCAAAGAAGACAGGCGTAAGTGGCGTCTATTACAAGCTTCTGCCCGAAGAAAAGTTGACGCACATGCAGGAAATCCGCCGCAGCCATGGCAGCACGCTGTTTGTGGGCGATGGCATCAACGACGCTCCGGTGCTCACGGGCGCGGATATTGGCATGGCCATAGGCGGCAGCGGAACGGATATGGCGGTGGAAGCAGCGGACGTCGTGCTGCTGACCCCGGAGCTTGCCGCAATTCCGGATTCGATTTCGCTAAGCCGCCGCACCATGTCAATTGCAAAAATGAACATTACGTTTGCAATTGCAATTAAAGTGCTGGTCATGATATTGGGCGCAATCGGTATCGCCAACATGTGGATGGCGGTGTTTGCGGATGTGGGCACCACGCTCATCTGTGTATTGAACGCCTTACGCCTGTTGCCGACAAGGCGCAAATAACAGGACAAGGTATCGCCGCCTATGGCGGCGAGGATAGACTATTTTATTTAATAGCGGGCGGGCTCCGCCCCCCGCGCCCCCTGAGTACGGGCGTTTCTAAGGAAGGGGGTTGGGGAAACGTAGTTTTCCCAAAGTAAAAAATATGCGAAGGCTCGCAGGCCTAGTGTCCTTCGGCGCCCCCGCCGGGGACGCGGCGCTGAAGGCACCGATACCCTAAAGCCCTTACAGACACTTGAATTTAAAAATTCATAAAGCCGCCATGTCATCACTGGCGGCTTTGTGGTATGATTTTGATGAAAATGTATGCCTGATGGGAAAAAATGACACGATTGCCGTGTGAAAGGAGGAGAGGACCATGTACGAAAACGCGTACGATATCGTCGCCATGGGGATGCGCTATTTGTTTTTGATCCTCATCCTTTATATTCTGCTGCGTCTTGTGCAGCATTCGGTGAAGGAATTCAGGACCGTTCAGCAGATCAAGCAGAAGGTGAGAAGCGTCTCGCCGGGATATCTTGAGGTCATGGCTCCGGAAGAACTGAGCGGCACAAAATACCCGCTTAAGCGGGAAAACACCATTGGCCGGGCCAAACGTTGTGACATCAGCGTACAACTGCAATCGCTGGCACCCGTTCACGCGTTTTTATTTGAAAAGAAGGATGGCCTGTATTTAGCGGACTATGGCTCGAGCGTAGGGGTACTATTAAACGGGGAGCGTATCAACAAAAAGAAGGACGAGCTACTGTACACAGGCGATACGCTTGAAATGGGCGGCCTTGTGCTTGTGCTGCATTTGGCCGGAGAGGAGGAAGACGATGCGTAGATGGAAACATGTGAGCGCCGCCGGTCTTCTCACGCTCATTATCCTGTTTGAACTAAGCGCATTCTGCCTGCTTGCGTTCCGGGATTCCTCCCTTGATTTTAATGCGTTTATATTCGGCGGCATATTGGTGGCGCTGCTGTTGTTCCAGTACATTACGCTGACGTCCATTTTCCGGCATGTGGATCGATATCTTTTGATCATCGCCAATGTTCTGGTGGGAATTGGTCTCATTGTCCAGTACCGGATTGATCCGGACATTGCGTTCAAACAAATCATGTGGTTTGGCGTTGGCATGCTGGCGATGGTATTCTGCATTTTGCTGATGCGCTTTCCGAATTTCTTCCGCAGGATAAACTGGCTGCTGATGGTCGGATCGATCGGCATCCTTGCTGTTTTGTTTGTCATAGGCGATGAAGTATACGGCGCGAAAAACTGGATCAATATCGGTGGGCAGAGCTTTCAGCCCTCGGAATTTGTCAAGGTTGCCACCGTATTTGTACTGGGACATTGGCTTGCAAGCTCGCGGGAAGTGCGGGGCATTTGGCCGCTGCTCGGGTATGTTGTAGGGGTTGTTGGCTTACTTGTGATTGAAAGGGACCTTGGGGCCGCAGTATTGATTGGATTAACGTCCCTCATCGTATTTTATGTGGCAACGGGAAACAAAGCGCTTACGCTCATGGGCCTTGGCGGCGGCAGTATAGGTGCTGTTGCAAGCTACTATCTCTTTGACCACGTGCGTGTGCGCGTAGCCATCTGGAAAAACCCGTGGGCAACGTATTCAGGCAACGGCTATCAGATCGCCCAGGGGCTGATGGCAATTGCAAGCGGCGGATTATGGGGCATGGGGCTTACACGTGGTTCCCCGAAGTTAATTCCCGCCTATCATACGGATTATATTTTCGCAGTCATCTGTGAGGAGTTTGGCGTCATATTCGGGGTATGCATCATTGCGTTCTACCTGGTGTTCATCATACGTGGGGCGCTCATTGCATTGAACGCGCCCGACCGGTTCACCATGCTTGTTGCCTTTGGATGTACGTCGCTGATTACTTTGCAGAGTTTTATCATCATCGCGGGCGTTATCAAGCTTATTCCGCTCACCGGTATTACGCTGCCCTTTGTCAGCTACGGCGGCAGTTCCATGATTGCGAGTATGATGCTCCTTGGTATATTGGAGGGCGTCGCCATACAGGGGGGCGAAACGCTTGAACGCGCCCTCAAGGAGATGGCGTCATGACAGCGCTTGAAGCAAACGTATGCCGAAGCTGTGATAAGGAGGGGATGGCGCAATGAATACCAGAAACAACATCAAAGGGCTGCTGATCGTATTCTGCGCCATGTTTGTCGTACTAAGCATCTACCTCGTTTATACGGTGGATCAGTACGGTACCCGCTGGTTCGCAAGCCCGTATAATTCCCGGCTCAATACGCAAAAGAACAACGTGATCGCAGGCGATATTCTGGACCGCAACGGCAAGGTGCTCGCAACAACCGATTCCGACGGCGACCGCGTCTATATTGATGATAGCTCAATGCGCCGTGCCACCTCCCATGTGGTGGGAGACAATTACGGGCAAACGTTTGGCGCGGAGAACTTTTTCTCAAAATATCTGCTGGGGTTCGATCAGAGCATATTCGAGCGGATTACAGGCGCGCTTTCGGGCAAGCCTGTCAACGGCTCGGATGTAGTGCTTACCATCGATGCCAAGCTGTCCGACACGGCGTATGCGGCTATGGATGATCGCCGGGGCGCGGTGGTTGTGATGAACTATAAAACGGGCGAGGTGCTCGCTTCCGTCAGCCAGCCGACGTTTGACCCCAAGTATGTGCAGGAGTATTTGAACGGGGATCGGGAGCTTGATGAAAGCGCTATGGTAAACCGTGTCACCTCCGGCCGCTATACGCCCGGTTCCGTATTTAAAGTGGTGACGGCGCTTGCGGCTTTGCGATACCTGCCCGGTGTAACCGAGCGCACGTTTCAATGCGACGGCCCCCTTGCCTTTGATGAGAAAACTGGGAAATATCTTCCCGAAGTCCATCTGGCGCTCGATGAGAGCGGGCAGACGGAGGGCGAACAGCAGGAAGGGGAAGAAGCTGGGAACCAGGCAGGCATGCTCAAGGGGTATCGCGTGGTGCGCGATTACAACGAAGAATACCATGGAGAAATCGATTTTAAGACGGCGTTTGCGAAATCCTGCAACCATGTGTTTGGGCAGCTCGCAATAGAGCTTGGGGCGGACCGGCTTGCGCGCGTTGCAAAAGAGATTGGCATCGGGGAGGATTTTTTGTTTGACGATATGGTAACCGCCACCGGCAGCTTTGAAAAGGCCACGACAGACGTCAATCTTGCCTGGTCCGGCGTTGGGCAGTTTACCGATATTGAAACGCCGCTTCATATGTGCATGCTGGCTGCATCCGTCGCTAACGACGGCATCATGGTACAACCCAAGATCTTAAAAGAGGTCAAGACCGCCATGGGTATTGCAACGCATCAGTTTGCCACAGAAACAGAGCGCAAGGCAATGTCCGCCGCAGAAGCGCAGATATTGAGCGGGTTTATGATTGAGACGGTAGAGAACGGAACGGGAACCCGCGCCGCGGTTTCCGGCGTAACTGTAGCGGGTAAAACGGGTACCGCGGAGGTTTCTTCAGGCGAGGACGCGCCCAATGCCTGGTTTGTCGGGTTTATTGAGGATGATGACCATCCGTTGGCCATCTGTGTGGTTCTCGAAAAAGGCGGAAGCGGCGGCCGGTATGCGGCACCCATTGCCGCCAAGGTTCTCCAAAAAGCGGTGGCACTTGGCTATTAAGTGCAGCCTTTGAAAGCACTTGGATAGGGTGCGCAGCGCTTCATAAATTTTCCGGATTTTTATATTTTTTTCTAAAAAGGGGGCATGCTATTGCATGTCTCTTTTTGCGTGCTTTTTACCCGGGAAGAGAGACGGCTTTTGTCGGCCTGTTCGGCCAGAGCCGATGGCGTAACAGAGGAAGGCGGTGCTCTTTTGCATCCGGTACTCATCATACTGCTCCTGCTGCTGTTGCTGATAGTTGTGGTGTTGTGGTGGCCTGTTGAGCTGATGCTTTGGGCTGCCCTTACTATGCCGCGCGGGGCTGAGGTGAAGCTGGAAATCCGTTTTCTCCATGGGGTTTTTCGTCTCAGGTATCGTCTATGTGCCAATCTGTTTGATGAGCCGCCGTTGACCGTGCTCCTTTATCATGGGAAGGAAGCGCCCCGCGTGCTGTGGAAGCCTGGAAAGCAGCCAAAAAAGAAGAAGCCCAAAGAAGGCCGTATGAAGCTGCCGTTTGAGCGAATCTGGCGGCATATCCGTATTAAAAAAATACAGGCTAGCGGAGAAATCGGCGTAAAAGACGACGCATTCTTAACAGTGCTGTTTACCGGCATTCTTTGTTCATCCGCCCAGGCGCTTTATGCCGCGGCGGGTTCAAACA
>JAEXTB010000048.1 GCA_023453725.1 Bacillota bacterium
CCGCAACACCGTCCCCCACCCCGTACCCGCTTACGTTTACAACACCGGGCAGCGCCGTGGCGGAAGCGTTTATGTCTCTCCCGCTCAACGCGCCGATCTCGACGGCGATTGACCTGTTTGGCGAGCCTGCCGCCATCTATGGCCAGAACGGATATGTTTACAGGGCAATTGCAGGCTCTGAAAACGCGCAGGCGGCCCTGGTATACCGCTTTGTAAAAGACAAGGTCGGGCTGGAGTGCATTGCCGCCCCGGACGGCCGGATACTAAAAAAACAAATATCTACGCCCGCAATCTTCCCCAAACTCGTGGAGGATGCGATGGTGAACCTCGCCAGCGGGATACCCGGGCAGGCGGATTTTCTTTCTGTAGTAACCGCGGTTGGCGCAAGCCCGTATCTTTGGATGTCCTTCCTTCCGCCAAACGCAACCTCGGACGCGGACTGCTACAGTGTCTGCCTGTGGCCGGACAAAGCTGGGCAGCTGGTGGCTGTGGTACAACACAATGTTGTGCTGCGCTGGGAATATCAGCCCAACAATACCGTGCTGGATGCCGCGGCCGTAGACCAAACAGCGCCGCGCGTTCCGCGCTGGCTTGCGCCCGATCCGGAGAACGGCAACAATACGCTTGCCAAATACGCCGCATTCGCGAAGTTCTCCGCACTGCTGCCCGGCCAGAGCGAACAGCAGGTCATTGAAAAAATGGGCGCACCCACTCAGACGGAGGATGCCGCCGCATTGCGCACGCTGCGGTACGTCTTCCCGGATGCGGCGTATGCGGGTGGAAATGCCGTATTTGTGTTCCAGTTCGGAACAGGTGCGGACAAAAGCCTGCTTGCAAAAAGCGCGGAGCTGATGCCGGTGGGCACCGAAGAGGTGCGTGGCCGGTATGCCCCGCAGATGCTGCCCGGCATGACGCAAAGTGAAATTTCGCGTTTTATGGACGGCAAAGCACTACTGACCAACATCAGTTTTTCGGCGACAGGCGAGCTGCTGCAAGCTTACTCCTATGCTGGCAGCCGCGCAATGGTATCCGCCGTATTCAACAAAGGCACGGACATCTGCCTTTACAATGAGTCTGTCATCAACGATACACAGGATGAGGGTGCCACTCTGTATGAAGAATATGTGCTGCCCGTTGTGCCAGCACCACCCAAGACTTCCACCCCAAAGACCGCTACGCCGCGGCCGGCAACGCCTACACCGCCGCCCGAACAGACGCCCGAGCCGGAAACGCCGGTTCCATCAACCTCCATTCCGCCGATTGTAACGCGCAAGCCCCCGACGCCGACCCCGCGAATTACGCTGTGGATTCCCAGCATCTCTCTCCGGCCGCTTATTACGCCAACGCCCGCACCCACGCCTACGCCGATTATTATTAAGTAGGGATGCCATTGTGGGGGATCAATGGCAGTATGGATACCAAACGAAAAAAGTGGCGCATGCCACTTTTTTCATTGAAGACAACGGCAACTGCTCACACTCAGGTTATTCCAACGTCACCGCCTGCTTCATTTGCCGCACATACGCTTCGATTGCCTGCGGCGCGTTTGCGCCATGTTCCGCGGCGAGTTTAACAAGTGCGCTGCCCACGATGACGCCATCCGCAGCGCTTCCAATTTCTTTTGCCTGCTCGGGTGTGTTGACCCCAAAGCCGACGGCGACGGGAACGGAACTTACAGAACGTATTTCTTTTATCATCGTCGCAAGATCGGTTTTGATTTCATTACGCATGCCCGTAACGCCCATGGAAGAAACAAGGTATAAAAAGCCTTGGGCAGACGCGGCAATCTCACGCACGCGCGCATGAGACGTAGGTGCGACAAGCGTGATGATATCTACGCCGTGTTGTTCCGCGTACGGCGCTACCTCGCCCTTCTCCTCATACGGAAGATCGGGAATGATAATCCCATCCACTCCCGCTTTTGCGCAGCGGGCAAAGAACCGCCCGTACCTATACCGGAACACGGGGTTTAGGTACGTCAGAAACACCAGCGGTATGTCCGTTTCTTCTCTCACGCGCTCCACCAGCTCAAATAGCCGCTCCGTCGCAGCGCCCGAGGAAAGCGCGCGCAGGTTTGCCGCCTGGATCACCGGCCCTTCCGCCACGGGATCGGAAAACGGGATGCCGATTTCAATTAAGTCAGCACCCCCACGCGCCATGGCGAGTATGTTCTCTAAGCCCCCTTCAAAATCCGGGTCGCAGCCGGTTAAAAACCCGATAAACGCTTTGCCGTTTTGAAACGCTTTGTTGATATTACTCATGGATATCTACCCCCCTGTAGCGCGCCAGCGCCGCCACATCCTTATCCCCGCGTCCTGAAAGATTGATGAGCAGGATTTCTTCCTTACCCAATTTAGGCGCAAGCTTCATGGCGTGCGCCACGGCGTGTGCGCTTTCCACCGCGCAGATGATGCCTTCTTTCCTTGCAATGTATTCAAACGCCGCCACCGCCTCTTCATCCGTTACGGGCACATAGCTTGCGCGGCCCGTATCCGCAAGGTAGGCGTGTTCCGGCCCGATGCCTGGGTAGTCTAAGCCCGCCGAAATGGAATAGACGGGCGCAATCTGCCCGTTTTCATCCTGGCAGAAATACGATTTCATGCCATGGAATACGCCCAGGCTGCCTTTTGCGATGGTCGCTGCATGGTACGGCGTATCCACCCCTTTTCCAGCAGCCTCGCAGCCTATGAGCTTTACCCCTTCATCCGCAAGGAACGGATGGAATATGCCCATGGCGTTGCTGCCGCCGCCCACGCAGGCGAGTATGACGTCCGGCAGCCGCCCTTCCCGCTCCAGCATCTGCGCGCGCGCCTCGTGGCCGATGACGCTTTGGAAATCCCGCACCATCATGGGGAACGGGTGCGGACCCATGACGGAACCTATGATATAATGCGTGTCCTCCACTCTGCGCGTCCATTCCCGCATGGTCTCGTTGACGGCGTCTTTGAGCGTCTTTGTCCCGCTCATCACTGCATGCACCTCTGCCCCTAACAGCCGCATGCGGTGGACGTTCAAGGCTTGGCGTTCGGTATCCTCCTCCCCCATGAATATTTCACATTCCATGCCCAATAGCGCCGCCGCAGTCGCCGTAGCAACCCCATGCTGCCCCGCGCCCGTTTCCGCAATGACTCGGGTCTTACCCATGCGTTTTGCAAGCAGAGCCTGCCCCAATACGTTGTTGATCTTGTGGGAGCCGGTATGGTTGAGGTCCTCCCGCTTCAAGTACACTTTTGCACCGCCCAGATCCTCTGTCATGCGCGCGGCGTAATAGAGAAGCGACGGACGGTTGGCGTAGGTATTGAGCAGTTCCGTCAGTTCCGCCTGGAACGCCGCGTCCGCGCTGTAATGAGCATACGCTTCCTCCAGCGCGTGCAGTTCGTTCATCAGCGTTTCCGGGATGTACTGCCCGCCGTGTACGCCGTATCTGCCTGTTGTCATTGGATTGTTCCTCCTATGGTTCATTCAAAGGTACGCTTCTTTTCATTTGCAAAAGAAAAGAAGCAAAAGAAAGCCAACGCATTTTAAGCTTTGTTGTGACGAACGATTTCCGTTAACAGCCGAATCTTCTCTCCGTCTTTCACGTCGTTCGTTTCCGCACCCGAGCTGACGTCCACACAGTACGGATGTAACCCCAGAGCGTCCGAAATGTTATGAAGGTTAACGCCGCCCGCCAGAAAATAGGGCCGGGTACATGCGGAAAGCAAGCGCCAATCAAACGCCGTGCCCGTACCGCCCGTGCCGTTGTCCAGCAGCAGATAGTCTGCGGGCGAGTCCATGTGCGCGAGAATATCCGCCTCGCTTTCCACCCGTACGGCTTTTATGACGGGTACACCCTTTTCCTTGAGGCTCTCGACATACGCGCGGCTTTCCCCGCCATGCAGCTGCGCAGCGCCTATGATGCCCTCCCGGTACAGCTTCAAAATGTCTGCCTGCGGCGCGTTGACGAACACACCCACCGGCATGATGCCGGGCGAAAGCCGCTCCCGCAGCGCCCGGGCAAGCGCGGGAGTCACCTCCCTGCGGCTCTTTGCAAACACAAAGCCGATATAATCCGGCTGCGCCGCGTTCACATAGACGATATCTGCGGCGCGGAACAGGCCGCAGATTTTGAGTTTTGTCATGCCTCCCCTCCCCGAAGCGCGGCAAGCGCTGCTTTTTTATCTCGGCTCCGCATCAACGTTTCCCCGATCAGCACGGCGTTGACGTTCGCTTCTCTTAGCTGGGCGATCTGCTCCGGCGTGGAAATCCCGCTTTCGGAAACAAATAATACTTCCGGTGGGACAAGCGCACGAAGCCTCAAGCTGAGCGTGACGTCCACCTCAAACGTGCGAAGGTCCCGGTTGTTAACGCCGATAACGCGTGCGCCGGAATAGAGCGCCTGCTCCACTTCCTGTTCCGAATGTGCCTCCACCAGCGCTGTTAGCCCAAGCCCGTGCGCGGTTTCGATATAATCCCGCAGCATCCCCTGATCCATCAGTGCGCAAATGAGCAGCACGGCGTGCGCGCCGATGACTTTCGCCTCACAAATCTGGTACGTGTCCACCGTAAAATCTTTGCGCAGCAATGGGGTGGATACCGTCCGCGCGATTTCGGATAAATACGTATCGCTTCCCTGAAAGAAATACGGTTCCGTTAACACGGAGATGGCCGCAGCCCCCGCCGCCTCATATTCACGCGCGATGGTAAGGTATGGGAACTCCTCCGCGATGACACCTTTGGAGGGGGACGCCTTCTTCACCTCGCAGATGAAGGCGGGCATTTGGCCCTGAAGCGCGGCTTCAAACGGAAACCCGGTATTGCCTGGCAGCGCCAGCGCTTCTGCCTGCACGGCGGCAAATCTCTTTTCGCGCTTTAATGCTGCAACCCGCTCCCGCGTTTTTTGCGCAATCGTATCCAGTATCATATCTTCGCCTCATTGGAAAGTCTGATAAAGCGCTCAAGCTGCGCAAGCGCGGCGCCTGAATCGATGGTCTGCTTCGCGAGTGCCACGGCGTCAAACATGGTGAGCACTGGGCGGGCGACATGCAGCGCAGCCGCGGAGTTCAGCACCACCGCGTCCCGCTTGGGGCCTTTGACGCCGGAAAGTATCTCCCGTACGATTTCCGCATTTTCCTGCGGCGTGCCCCCCAACAGCGCATCTTTTTCGCACCGGGCAAAGCCGAACTCTTCGGGTGCTATGGTGTAGCAAAGAAACGCGCCGTCTTTCACTTCGCACACGGAGGTCGGCGCGCTCATAGAAATTTCATCCAGCCCATCCTGCCCGTATACGACCATGGCCTTGTGCACGCCAAGGTTGTAGAGCACATGGGCAATGGGTTCCACCAGTTCCTCCTCGTATACGCCTAAGAGCTGCATGTTGGCGCCCGCCGGGTTTGCAAGCGGCCCCAATACATTGAATATAGTGCGGATGCCAAGCTCCTTTCTTACAGGGGCTACATACCGCATGGCAATGTGGTAGTTCTGCGCGAACAGGAAGCAGAGGCCGATTTCGTTTAGAAGACGTTTGCTGTGCTCGGGCGATATTTTGATATCCACGCCCAGCGCCTCCAGCACATCCGCCGCCCCACAGCGGCTAGAAGCCGCCCGGTTGCCGTGCTTTGCAACCGGCACGCCCGCGGCGGAAACCACCAGCGCCGCCGTGGTGGAAATATTAAACGAGTTTGACCCGTCCCCGCCTGTGCCTACGATCTCGAGCACATCCATATCCGTAAGCAGTCGGATGCAGTGCTTGCGCATGCCCGCGGCGGAGGCGGTGATTTCATCGATGGTCGGACCCTTTAGCGCCATGGCCGTTAAGTATGCGGACATCTGGATGGGCGAGGCCGTTCCGCCCATGATCTCATCCATTACTGTTTCAGCCGCCGTATAGGAT
>JAEXTB010000088.1 GCA_023453725.1 Bacillota bacterium
GCTTATGCCCGAAGGTTTCTTTTAGTAGGAAGGAGCAAATAACGATGACTACAATTCCAGAACGGCTCTTGGCGCTGCGGCGGACGATGGCGCAGAACAACATCGGCGCGGTGCTGATCCCGACTTCGGATTTTCACGCCTCCGAGTATGTGGGCGCGCATTTTCAAGTAAGGCAGTATTTTTCCGGCTTCACAGGCTCGGCGGGCACATTGGTGGTGCTGCCGGAAAAAGCGGGCCTCTGGACCGACGGACGGTATTTTATCCAGGCGGATCTGGAACTCAAGGGCTCCGGCATTACGCTTTACCGTGATGGGCAGCCTGGAGTGCCGGAACTGGAGGAGTTTCTTTTTGACCAGCTTCAAAAAGGAGCAGTGCTTGCCCTGGATGGAAGGATGGCGGACGCCAATTGGTGTCTGAAGCTCGCTGAGAGGCTTGCGCCCAAGGATGTCACGCTGTTGAGCGACTTTGACCCGGCGGATGGCATCTGGGCGGACCGACCCTCCCTTTCTTTGGAGCCCGCATTTTTGCTGCCGATGCAGTATGCGGGAAAAAGCGTTGCACAGAAGCTTGCAGACTTGCGCAAAGAGCTTACAGCATGCAATGCTGACGCGCACGTACTTACGACGCTCGATGATATTGCATGGTTGTTTAACATCAGAGGAGCGGACGTTGCGTTTAATCCGGTGGTGCTTGCGTATGCCGCAATTGAGCCGGAGCGCGCTGTTCTGTTTGTAGAGAAAAAGAAGCTGAGTGCTCAAATTTTAGAAAGCCTCGCTGCCGCTGATGTGGAAGTAAAGCCCTATGAGGACGTATATGCATATGTCTCGGGCTACACCAAAGAGCGGCGCGTGCTCCTCTCCAGGAAAAAGGTCAACTACGCGCTGTATACGGAAATTGAAGCGCGTGCAACCGTAGTGGAAGGGGAGAACCCCACCACGCTTGCAAAAGCGGCGAAAAACGAAATCGAGCGGGACAATGTAAGAAAAGCGCACGTGAAAGATGGAGTAGCCGTCACGCGCTGGATGTACTGGATGAAGACGCGCAAGTGGGACCATGAAATCAACGAGGTGGACGTTGCAAACTATGTGGACGCGCTTCGCCTGGAACAGCCCGGCTGCCTTGGCTTAAGCTTTCCCAGCATTGCCGCCTACGGCCCCAACGCAGCCATGCAGCACTATCATGCAACCGAGGCAGGCTGCGCCACCGTAAAGCCGGAGGGGTTGTTCCTGCTCGATTCCGGCGGGCAGTATTATGAGGGCACGACGGATATCACGCGCACCATTGCCGTGGGCCCGCTGACCGCAGAACAAAAACGCCACTTTACGCTTGTGCTAAAGGGCACGCTTCGCTTAAGCAATGTGAAGTTTCTAGCCGGGCTGAGCGGGTTGCAGCTTGATATTCTCGCGCGCGAGGCGCTGTGGGCGGAAGGGCTTGACTATAACCATGGCACGGGTCATGGCATTGGCTACGTATTATGCGTACATGAAGGACCCAACGGGTTTCGGTACCGCAACCTGCCCGGGCGCACGCCGCTGTGCGCGTTTGAACCCGGTATGGTCACTTCCGTGGAACCGGGTATGTATGTAGAAGGCAGCCACGGCATCCGCCTTGAAAACCTTGCCCTGTGCGTGGAAGGCATGAAGACGGAATACGGACGCTTCCTTGCGTTTGAAACGCTGACGCTTGTACCGTTTGATCTTGACGCAATAGAAGCGGAACTATTCAGCGCGCAGGAAAAGGAATGGCTCAACAGCTACCACAGCCGCGTGTATGAGACCATTGCGCCGCTCATCCCCGAAGAGGAGCGCGCCTGGTTGAAGCAGGCGACAAGGGCGATATAAGGGCATATTTTATAAAGAACAAAGGGCCGGAATATTCCGGCCCTTTGTGTTGGTAATAATTTGTTCAGCCCGCTTTTTCCACGGCGGCGCTGGGTGTGGGCGGGTTGCCGCGAACATTAAGCGCAGGCTTGATGTGCTTTTTCCAGGCGTGCATGGCGAGCGCCATAGCGATAACGCCGTAGGAAACGAACACGCGGAAGTATTCGCCGATGATGGGGTTGCCAAAGAGCTCTTTGCCTGCAAGCGGCGCTACAATAAAGAGCGTATGGAACAGGATAACGCCCAGTATCGCCTGCCCGTTTGTGGCCTTCTGTACGGATGCACCGCCTACCAGCAGCGCCGCGATGGCGAACGTGCCCACCTGCGTATGTGCAAAGTAGGTGGGGAACGTACCCACGTTTTGCAGGAATATGAGCTGTCCCCAGCTTGCAAGCACGGTGGAGAGGATCATGGCAATGATGCGGGTGCGGTCCACGTTGATGCCCGCTGCGTTTGCGACGACGCGGCTCTGGCCTACGGTACGCATATTCTGGCCCAGGCGGGTTTTCATGAGCGCCGTGTTAAAGAAGCAAAGACCTGCAATGCACAGATACGTCGTAACGGGAAGCTGTACGTACGTAAGTACCGTAAATACCGCCGGGATATAGGTAACTGCATAAACCACTACAGCAATGCCGCAGAATACCAATGCCCGGGTGGTGGTGAAAGTACCCTTTTTGATGAGCTTGATCCATACAAAGCGCCCAAGCTGGTAGAGAAGCGCTCCGTAGCAGAGAAGCTCCACGGCGGAAAGCAGCAACAGACGGTCTGTGGACAGAAAACGCTCAATCCCTTGGATATAGGTGAGCGCATAGGCCGCGACCGCGGCCACAAGTATCCCCAGTTGCTTTTTCCAGTTGATCGGCTGCTTCTTACCAAGGCGGATGACGGTGCCGATGACGATGACGGCAACCGTGATGTAGAATGCAAACTCGATGATGGAAAGCATGGGTACGGTATCGAGTGCATACTTGATGGTATCCTTCAGATCGATGGTGTTTTTGACGCCGATACCGGTGGCGATCATCAGCGTTGGATTCTTGAAGGGGATGACACCGCCGAACACGAACAGGAACAGCAGCTGGTAAAGTCCTTCCGCAAAGTAGCCCAGCACAAGGCCGCCGATCATTTCGGCGCCCTTCATGCGGTTAAAGAGCTTGCCAACCAGATACCCGAACAACACTGCAAGCGGAGTAGCGACAAGCGCTGTGATAACGAGCCCGGTAATCCCGGTAAATCCCCAATAGGTGGTTAAAAACAGCGCAATTTGCGCCGCCATGGCACCTATGACGATACCGAAGTTCAGGCCCATGCCCGCAAGCACCGGGATAATGAGTGCAAGCACCAGGAAGGAGTTACGCGCAATGCGGGTAAACAGCTCTGCCGATACAAATGTGATGGGCTGTTTGGACGCCGTGACCGTCAATATGCAGACGACGGCAAAGAGCAGCGCCACTTTGTTTTCAAACAGACGGTCGAAAACGCCTTTTTGCTTATTCATGGTTGCCGCCTCCTGTCTGCGTGAGCGCGTAGATGATGATGCCGTTGGAAATAATCAGGCGCATGACCTCAGAGAGGTTGCCTTCGGGGAGGAACTGGTTCGCAACGGGCAAGCCCAGAGAAAGAATGCCCTGGAACAGGAACGTACCCAGCAATACATGGGAGATGCGCGCCCGCTTGGGTGAAGCGCCGCCGATGAGCACTGCGGCTACCGAGGTGAAGCCCATCATCAGAGGGCCGTTATAAAGCTGCATGAACCCGAAGCCCTGTGCATAGACGAGTATGCCGACCGCGGCGAGTACCGTTGAGACGGTGGTGCCGAGTATCCGCATTTTGTTGACGTTAATGCCGGAGGCGCGTGCGAAATTGGGGTTTGCACCCGCAGCGCTCATGGCAAGACCCGTTTTCGAGCGCATGAACAGCCATACGAACAAGCACATCAGGAAAAAGAACAGCAGCATGCCGGTGGGCACGGAAAGGTTGCCTATGGAAAACGCAAGTGTGCCGCTCATGATCTCTTTAAAAGAGGAAGCAAGAGAAATTGTATTGCGGAGGCCTTCGCCCGCGTTGGGCCAGATGAGCTCACCGTTTTTAAACGGCAGCGCGATCCAGACGATGTTCATGAACGCGATGATGGAGAAGCCGATGTAGGTTGTTACCGTCATCTCCGAGCCTTTTACGCGGTTTAACAGCTGACCGTAGAGATAGCCCATACCCGTGGAGAGCAAAATGCCAACGAGGATAGCGAACAGGATGGACATCCACATGGCAAACTGGGGACTGATGGCGATGAGCGCGGGAATCTCTGCAATGCGAAGTTCAATGGCGATGGAGCCGCCTAAGAGGCCCCCTACAATACCCATTGCAATGCCGAAGTTCAGGCCGATGCCGCACTGCACGGCAGGGACCATGGCGAGCGCCAATATGCCGTACATGCCCCAGCGGCGCAGACAATCGGAAAACAGCTGCAGCAGATCCATGCCGAACGATACCGCCACAACGATCAGCAGCAAAAAGAACCCTACGATGATGATGCGCGGCAGGCCGAAACTGCGTACGAAGGATTTTGCCTTAGACATCCTGTTTGCCTCCCTTCTGGAGCATGCCTGCCATGGCAAGGCCGTAGTCTGCGTCTGCATCGTCGGGCTTGAGGATGGACGCAAGCTTTCCGCCGGATATGATTGCGACCCGGTCACAGATGGACCGGAGTTCCACAAGCTCGGAGGAAACCATGACGATGGTAACGCCCTGCTCCCGGTTGAGCTTTACGAGATATTCAAGCACCAGTTTTTTAGCACCGATATCAATGCCGCGCGTTGGCTCGGAGACGAACAAAAGTTTCGGCTCCAATGTAAGCGCGCGGGCAAGGCAGACCTTTTGCTGGTTGCCGCCGGAAAGGCTACCCGCCGTCTGCCGGATGCCTGTGCAGCGGATATCAAGCTGCTCTACCATTTTCTGCGCATGTGCGGAGGCTGCTTTTGCGTCATACTGCCTGGAAAAACCGACATGTTTTAAAAAGCGGTTGTTGATCTGTATTGCGGAGAACACGATGTTCTGCTCAATGCTTTCGTTGAGAAGCAGGCCTACGCCGCGCCTGTCCTCGGAAACGAACGCCGCGCCGTTCTTAAGCGCCGCACCCAATTCGGACAGGTTGAGCTTGTTGTCAAGCAGGGTTACTTCACCCTCTGCCTGATACAATCCCATAATCCCGTTGGGGATGCCGAGTTTTCCCTGGCCGGCGAGGCCGCCGATGCCGAAAATCTCGCCGCGGCGTACGCAAATGTCTACGCCCTTTACCTGTTCACCCGGCATATGTACTACGAAATCCTTCAGGCACAGGGCGAAATCTTCTTCCTGGAGCGTTCTGTGGTCATCCGAGTCATCCACCAGTTTTTCCACTTTACGGCCGATCATGAGTTCCGCAATCTCAACAATGCTGGTATTCTTCGTCTCCTTGCGGGCAACAAACTCGCCGTCGCGCAGTATGGTGAGGCTGTCGGCAACTGCCATGACCTCGTCCAAGCGGTGGGTGATGAATATGATTGCAATACCGCTTTTTGCGATGACGCGCATGGCTTCAAGAAGCCTGTCCGCTTCACTTTCGGTCAGCACGGCCGTGGGTTCGTCAAATACAAGGAGCTTGATACCTGTTTTGTCAATTTCGCGGGCAATCTCAATGAACTGCATGTAGCCTACAGGAAGGCCCGCTATCTTTACATATTCCTCAATATTGAGGCCGATGGTCTTTAACGCTTTTTTTGCGTCGCTGGCCATAGCGGGAAAATCAAGGCTCTCCAGCTGCTTGCCGAATATGCGGCTGACGAGCGAGGGTTTGCTGATTTCCCGGCCAACCTTAATGTTTTCCGTAACGGTGAAGCCCGGTATCAGCATGAATTCCTGATGCACCATGCC
>JAEXTB010000161.1 GCA_023453725.1 Bacillota bacterium
ACCCAAGGGACATGTCCCTTGGGAATCCCATTTTTACAACATACATTTGAAACGCTTATGGATGGGTTCTTAGGGGCTTTCCGAGGGAAAGCGGGTTCGATGCCGAGGCAGAAACCGATCCTGTGAATCGGTTTCAGAACCCCGGGTTCTTCACTTACGGCCCTAAGCGGGTGAGGGCGGAGCCCTCAAATTTTTTGGAGGTACCATGCAAACAACGCTCATCGACGCGCGGGGAAATCCGGAAGCGGGCACCCAGCTTGGCGGGCAGCTTCTGCGTTCCGGCGAGCTTGTGGCGTTTCCAACCGAAACGGTATATGGCCTTGGCGCAAACGGCCTGGATGAAGCGGCCGTACAAAAGATATTTGAAGCAAAGGGCAGACCTGCGGATAACCCGCTTATTCTGCATGTCGCCCGTAAAAACGATGTCAGAAAACTGTGGGATACGGTACCTGAGACGGCACAGCGGCTGATGGACGCATTCTGGCCGGGGCCGTTGACGCTTGTGTATACAAAAGCTGATATTGTGCCGGAACTCGTCACAGCGGGTCTTGATACGGCTGCCGTGCGTATGCCGGAACATAAAACGGCCCGCGCGCTCATTAAGGCGGCAGGCGTGCCGGTTGCGGCGCCCAGCGCCAACCTTTCCGGCAAGCCAAGTCCGACCACCGCGCAGCATGTGCTTGACGATATGCGCGGAAAAATCCCACTTATCCTCGATGGCGGAGCCTGCGAATACGGGTTGGAGTCCACCGTATTAAAAATCGGCTCTCCATGTATGATATTGCGTCCGGGCGCCGTCACGCAGGGGATGCTTGAAGCCGTCATCGGTCCGGTGAAGCTGCATAAAAGCCTGTTGCAGCCGCTTGATACCGGTGAGGACGCACCCTCGCCCGGCATGAAGTATAAGCATTACGCGCCTGAGGCGGAAGTCGTCGTTGTGACCGGGAGGCCGGAGCGAATTGCCAGGCGCATTGCGGAGCTTTATGAAAGCTATACATTTTCGGGAAAAAGCTGTGTTATTTTGGCGACAGAGCAAACCCGGCACTTTTATCACGGAAAAGAGTATGTTATAATGGGCGACAGAGAGCGCCCCAAATCGCTTTGCGAAAGCTTGTTTTCTGTATTAAGGCAGCAGGGCAGCAGGGCGGATGTGCTTCTTTGTGAAGGTATTCCCGCGGAGGAAGCCGGCCTTGCGTTTATGAACCGCTTGCTGCGCGCAGCAGGGTTCCATACCATACAGGCAGATTAACCCATCTTTTACCTTAAAATGCGCTTTTGCGCGGAACAATTGCGGCAACCCCGCATGAACAGGAGGATATTTTGAAAACCGTGCTATTCGTCTGCACCGGCAACAGTTGCCGAAGTCCCATGGCGGAAGCCATCATGGGAGAGCTGGTAGACGACCACCCACGATTGTCGGGCTCGCTTGAAGCGGTGTCCGCAGGAACAATGGCGTGCGAGGGCGCAGAAATGACCCCGTACGCGCAGATGGCGCTGGAGCAAATGGGCATCCGCCCGGGCCGCCACCGCGCGCAGCAGTTAACGCCGGAGCTTGCGGAAAAAGCCGATCTGATCCTGACGATGGAAGCGCAGCATATCGATGAAGTGGAAGCCTTATGCCCGGAAGCACGGGACAAGGCGCACACACTCAAAGGCTATGCCGCGGGCGTTGACGGTTTTCCGGGCGACGAAGAATACGATATACAGGATCCGTTCCGTGAGCCGTTGGATGTATATATCGAAACGGCGGAAGAGATCCGCGAGTCTGTGGAGCGCGTGCTCCGGCGGCTTGAGAAAGAAGAGTAAGGCTTTTCAATCAAAGAAAACCTGCTGCATAGTTCGCAGGACTTTGCAGCGGCTAAATAAGGACATACTGTCTTTATAGAAATAGACTTAGGAGACAAACATGAAAATTGGTTTTGGCAGCGATCATGGCGGGTATCTGCTCAAAGAAAAGCTGATCGCGATCGCAAAGGAACTGGGCCACGAAACGGTTGATTTTGGTACCAACACGCCAGACAGCGTGGATTATCCCGATTTTGTATCCCCGGTAGCCATCGGCGTATCCACAGGGGAATTGGACCGCGGCGTGGTGCTCTGCAACACCGGCATCGGCGCAAGCATTACTGCCAACAAAGCGAAAGGCGTTCGGTGCGCGCTTTGCTCGGAGCCGCTTTCCGCAAGGCTTACCCGTGAACACAACGATACGAACATGCTTGCAATGGGTGCATGCATGATTGGCGATTCCATGGCGGAGGATATTCTCCGCGTTTGGCTCACGACGCCGTTCTCCGGCGGTGAACGCCATTGCAGAAGACTTGGAAAGCTCAAAGAATATGAGGCCCGTCAGTAACCGCTGGCGGAGCCTTTTTCTTATATCGGAATTCTAAATTATGGGAGGAACGTTATGGGTAAACTGGTCGTGATCGATCATCCGCTGGTACAGCACAAAATTTCATTGCTTCGGGATAAGCATACGGGCACCAAGGAGTTCCGCGAACTGGTACAGGAACTTGCCACGCTGATGGCTTATGAGGTCACGCGTGACCTGGAGCTTTGCGATACGGTGGTAGAAACGCCGGTGGCGCTTGCAAACACCAAAGTGCTTGCGGGCAAGAAGTTGGGTATTGTGCCCATACTGCGCGCGGGCTTGGGCATGGTGGACGGCATGATGAGTCTCATTCCTGCGGCGAAAGTCGGTCATATCGGCCTGTATCGGGATCCTTCCACGCTGGCTCCGGTAGATTATTATTGTAAGCTCCCGCCGGATGTCGGCGAACGCGACATCATAATCGTGGACCCCATGCTTGCAACCGGCGGCTCTGCGGTGGAAGCCGTACGCATTGTTAAAAAGGCTGGCTGCAAAAGTGTACGCCTTGTGCACCTGATTGCGGCGCCCGAAGGCATTGCCGCTGTGCAAAAAGCCTATGACGATGTGGATATCTACGTTGCAGCGGTAGACAGCCACCTCAACGATCACGGCTATATCGTACCCGGTCTTGGTGACGCGGGAGACCGCCTGTTTGGCACAAAGTAAATCGCCATAATACATTCAGAAGAAAAGGCCGGATGCATGCAGCATCCGGCCTTACTTTTATAAATCTGGGTTCTTAAGGTCGTCACGACCCTAAGCGGGCTTAAGGGCAGCGCCCTTAAGGATAGTCCTTCACACTGTCCCTCGCGCAAACAGCGTGAGTACCGCAAACAGCCCAACGGAAAGCAAGGTATACAGCGAAAGGCAGGTGGAAGCATAAGAGGACTGCGCCGGGTCCTTCACATAAATGGGCAGCACAAACGGCGCAGGCAGGATGAACACCAGCAGCAGCGCATACCGGAGGTAGAGATCCACCTCGATAAACAGGCCGACAAGGAACAGCGCAAGTGCACATAATCCCGCCATAATCACCAGACGTATCACTGCGGCAACGGCGGCCTCCTTTAAATTGCTGCGGGAAAGCTGAATTTCATAGCCGATCGCAAACAAAATCACATAGCCCGTGGGCGCGCCAAGAAAATTCAATACGCTCGTAAGCGTCCCGCCAAGCGGCGAGGCCGCAATCAGAGCGCCAAGCCCCGTAACGCCAACAACAAAGCCCCCGAAAATCGCCAGGAACGCAGGCGAGGATACCATGGCGCGGATTGTCTCTTTCTTTCCCATGCCGTTTTGCGCGTTGAGCAGTGAGATGTATATGCTGAACACAAATACGACTTGGCCAAGATCCGCAATCGCCATATTGGTCAGGTGCTCCGCACCAAAGAGCATGGTGTAAAGCGCGTAGCCCATCATGCCCACCTCAAAACCGGAAGTCAGAAAGGGGAGCAGCGGCTGACGAATGCGGAAAAGCCGGACACAAAGCTTTCCAAGTACCAACCCCAGGCTGCAGCAAAGCAGCATGACGAGCGCGAACACGAAGATGGAGACATCATAGCGTGCGTTGTAGAATGCGCCGAACACGACGGCGGGCAATGTAAAATTGGAAACGAACAGTTTAAAGGATGCGGCCCCTTCCGGGGAGATGACATTCTTCTTTCTGGCGAATGCTCCAAGAGCCAAAGCAAGCAGGACCGGGAGAACCGTATTGAGCACCGGCAGTATGGTATCCATAATGAGCCTCCTAGAAAAAATCATAAAAAATGCCGTGACAGCGGTGCCGCTGCACGGCATTTTGTTGGTTGGTAAGGGGCTTACATTTCAAGCGATCCCGTCGTACGCGGGAAGGGCAGCACATCGCGTATGTTGGCCATGCCGGTTAAATACATGACCAGCCGCTCAAAGCCCAGGCCGTAGCCCGCGTGGTAGACCCCGCCGTAGCGCCGCAGTTCTAGGTACCAGCCATAGGGCTCCATATCCATTTTCAGCTCTTCAATGCGCGATGTAAGCACATCCAGCCGTTCTTCACGCTGGCTGCCGCCGATGATTTCGCCTACGCCGGGCACCAGCAGATCCATCGCCGCCACCGTCTTGCCATCGTCATTCTGGCGCATATAGAAGGCCTTGATTTCCTTGGGATAGTCCGTTACAAATACAGGGCGCTTGTATATCTGTTCAGTCAGGTAGCGTTCATGCTCGGTCTGCAAATCGCAGCCCCAACTGACCGGATACTGGAACTCTGCGCCGCTTTCTTCCAACAGCTTGACGGCTTCCGTGTAGGTGACATGCGCAAACTCATTGTTGAGTACGTTGTCAAGTCGCTCCAACAGTCCCTTGTCGATGAAGTTGTTGAAGAACGCCATTTCATCCGGGCACTTCTCCAAGACCTCTTTGAGCACGTATTTGACCATGGCTTCAGCCGTTTCCATGTTGCCCGCAAGGTCGCAGAACGCCATTTCCGGCTCAATCATCCAGAATTCCGCCGCGTGGCGTGCCGTGTAGGAGTTTTCCGCGCGGAAGGTCGGCCCAAACGTATAGATGTCCCCAAACGCCAAAGCGTACGCTTCCCCGTAGAGCTGGCCGCTTACGGTCAGGTTCACACTCTGGCCGAAGAAGTCTTTGGAGAAGTCCACCTCTTTTTTATCGTTGCGGGGCAGGTCGTCAAGATCCAATGTCGTCACGCGGAACATCTCACCTGCACCTTCGCAATCGCTGCCGGTGAGTATGGGCGTATGCACATAAACAAACCCGCGCTCCTGGAAGAATGCGTGTACCGCCGCTGCGGCGACCGAACGTATCCGGAACACCGCCTGGAACGTGTTGGTGCGCGGACGAAGATGCTGCATGGTACGCAAATATTCAAGGCTGTGGCGTTTTTTCTGCAGCGGGTATTCCGGGGGGCACTCACCAAGGACGGTAAGCGATTGCGCCTGTATCTCAAAAGGCTGGGGCGCGTCGGGCGTCAACACAAGCATGCCTTCCGCCTTGATGGCGCAGCCGGTAGAAAGCGCATGGCCCAAATCTCGTTCATCGCGCGGGAATACCACCTGTACCGGTTTAAAACTGCTGCCGTCCACCAGTTCAATGAAGCCTGCGGTTTTTCCTTCACGTACGGTGCGTGCCCAGCCGTAAACGGTGATCGGCCCTGCATACGCTGCGGGATCGTTGTGTATCAGCTTGAGTTTGTGTTTCATGGATGACTCCTCCATAGAACTGCTGTATTTTACGGAACAAGCGGCAAGGAGTATGCTGCGCCGCTTCTTCGCTCCTTTGCTACTTGAGTATACCACAGCCTTGGCCGGGTAGACAGGGGCAAAGCGCCAAAATAGGGAAAGAAGATGGATGCTGCGATCTATGGGGGTCTGTCCGCGCCGATGCGCGCATAGCATGTATATGGAGGTGACGCGGATGAAACCATATATGCCTATGCTGCTTTTGCGCACGCGCCATGCGCATGCGGCGGTGGAGCTCAACGGCAGGCTGATGGGGGAGGCCTCGCCGGAAGGGCATCTTGTGCTGCCTCTTTCCAATGATACGGAATATTATATTGGCGTCTATCCCTTAAACGACGATGCGCACGGCCTGTATCCCGTCGTGCGGAAATTACGCTTTTCCGGCGGTGCTCCGCTGCCTGTACAGAGCCCGGATGTGGAATTGTATGCGTGGCCGGACAGCGTATATGAGGCGGTGCTTTCTCCCGGCACGCTGCCCGTACAGCCGCCAACGGTATTCCCCTATACTGTGGATCAAATATCCCTGCCGGATGGCTGCGTCGCCACTCTGTACTATGAGAACGGGCTTAAATTTGCCGTTGAAGATGGCGTACGCATACTGTATGGCACGACATTAATAGAAGGCCGGACGGGAAGCGTACGGCTGGGCGGCAACGGCATGCTCTATGTTGTGGCGGGGGAAGCGAACCTTCCCGGCGGGGATCTGCCCGCAAGCTATGGTGGGATGCTTCTGATACTTGACCCTGCCTATCAGGAAAAGCTTCGCATTACGGGCGATGCGGTAGGCATGCAAAAAGAGCATGCGGTGAGCTTTACGCGCCTGCCGACCCTTTTAAAACATGAACGCAAGCAAATCTACCGCCTGGCGGACGGGGAATACATAAAGGATGAGC
>JAEXTB010000204.1 GCA_023453725.1 Bacillota bacterium
GCTCCATACAGATGCCCGCTGTTTCCTCCGTATAGTACGGGTTGGGGGAAATTGCGCCCATACCGCCGGTGTTCGGGCCGCAGTCGCCGTCACATATGCGTTTATGGTCCATGGAGGATGGCAGCGGAAGTATGGTTTTCCCATCCGTAAGGGCCAAGATGGAGACCTCCGGGCCTTTAAGAAATTCTTCTATCACAATGCGTTCGCCGCTTGCGCCAAAGCGCTTTTTTGTCATCATTTCGTGTACAGCGTCTTCGGCTTCCTGAAAGTCTTGGGCGATAACGACACCTTTTCCCAACGCAAGCCCGTCCGCCTTGATCACGATCGGATATGCACATGAGCGAAGATAGCCGATGGCTTCTTCTTCCCCAGTAAACACGGCATATTCCGCGGTGGGAATACCCGCCTGCCTCATCAACGCTTTTGCAAACGCCTTGCTACCTTCAATCACCGCCGCTTTTTTCTCCGGCCCGAAGCAGGGGATGCCTACGGCGTGCAGCTCGTCCACCAGTCCCATGACAAGTGGATCGTCCGGCGCTATGATCGCAAATTCAATATGCCGTTCCACCGCAAACGCCACAATACGGTCAATCTCTTTTGTCCCGATTGGCACGCATGTGGCAAACTCCGCAATTCCGGCATTGCCGGGAAGCACAAACAACTCGCTTACCAACGGGCTATTTATGATGCTGCTGGCGATCGCGTGTTCGCGCCCGCCGCCGCCTATGATCATGACGCGCATTGCGTTTTCTCCTTTACGATTGCTGAAGCTACAAGCTCCACAGCATCCGGAAGCAGCACCCATTCAGCCTGCTCCATGACACGGCGCTGCAGCTCTTTGGGCGTATCCCCCGCTTGCACCTCGACTGCTTTTTGGAGCAGGATATCTCCGCCATCAATTTCCTCGTTTACATAATGAACGGTAGCGCCCGTCAGCTTAACGCCTTTTTGGAGCGCCGCTTCATGGACTTTCAACCCGTAATACCCTTTGCCGCAAAACGACGGGATCAGCGATGGGTGGACATTTAAAATCCGCATGGGATACTGGCGCACAAAGCTTGCGCTTAAGAGCGGCAAAAAACCAGCGAGAATAACCAAATCGATGTTGTGCTCCCGAAGCGCCGCCAGCATGCGTTCTTCAAATGCCGCATGGGTGTCGCACGCCGCTTCTTCAACCGTGATCGCCCTCACTTTGGCTGTTTTCGACCGTTCCAGCGCATAAGCCTTACTTGAACTGGACAGCACAAGCGCAATGCGCGCGTGGGGCATATGCCCCGCCTGCTCCGCGTTGAGTAACGCTTGCAGGTTTGTTCCGCCGCCCGAGACCAGCACGCCGACGTTTGCCTTCAGCATAACTCCACGCCGCCTTCTCCAGAGATAATCTCGCCCAGCAGATAAGCCTCTGTTCCCTGCTCTTTGAGCACACTGAGCGCAACGTCGGCATCCCGCTTGGAGATGACAGCCACCATTCCTACGCCCATATTGAACGTATTGTAAATATCGCGTGTGGAAATGCGCCCCGCGCGCCGGATATAATCGAATACCGGGGGGACACGCACGGCTTCCCGCTCAATCTTTGCCGATAAGCCCCGTGGCAGGCACCGGGGGATGTTTTCGTAAAATCCCCCGCCCGTGATGTGGGCAAGCGCGTGTACCTTAACGGCCTTTAGAAGGGCAAGCACCGGCTTTACGTAAATTTTGGTGGGGGTCAGCAGCGCTTCCCCCAATGTCATGCCGATATCCCCCAGATGCTTGCTGAGTATGTCTGGATTCTCCTCAATCCGGAATACTTTTCTAACAAGAGAAAACCCGTTGGAGTGTACGCCGGAGGATGGCAGCGCAATAAGCACATCCCCCGCCTTCACCCGCTCCGGATCGAGTATGTTGCCTTTGTCCACCATGCCCACGGCAAACCCCGCAAGATCGTATTCTTCCGCAGGATAAAAGCCGGGCATCTCCGCCGTCTCCCCACCGATGAGCGCGCAACCTGCTTCCACACAGCCATTTGCAACGCCGGAAACGATCTGCGCCACGCGCTCGGGCACGTTTTTCCCCACCGCGACATAATCAAGGAAAAACAGCGGCTGCGCGCCGCAGCAGACGATGTCGTTCACACACATGGCCACGCAATCAATGCCTACGGTATCGTGCTTGTCCATTAAAAATGCCAGCTTAAGCTTCGTCCCTACGCCGTCCGTGCCGCTCACCAGCACAGGTTCACGCATACCCAACAAATCGGGCTGGAACAGCCCTCCAAACCCGCCAATGGGCGAAAGCACGCCCGGTATGTGCGTGCTTTGCACATGCCGTTTCATCAGTTCTACGGCGCGGTACCCTGCGGTAATATCCACGCCCGCTTTTTTGTAGCTTTCGCTGTAGCTTTTCATACTGCCGCTCCCTGTTCGGTATTCGATCCAATTTTCGCGTCAAATTTGCTTTTCCCTCGCTGCTTTGGCGTTTCACACGGGTATTCCCCTGTAAAGCAGGCGGCGCAAAAACCCAGGCTCGTATGGTCCGCAAGCTTTGTCACATTGCCCGCACTCAAAAACCCGATGGAGTCCACACCGAGCATTTGTTTCATCTCTTCCTCTGTGTGGTTCCACGCAATCAGCTTTTCCTGCGAATCGATATCCGTGCCGAAATAACACGGATACAGGAACTTGGGTGCTGACGACCGGAGGTGAACTTCCCTTGCCCCCGCTTCACGCAGCAACCGCACAATGCGGGCGGAGGTGG
>JAEXTB010000211.1 GCA_023453725.1 Bacillota bacterium
AAAACGCCCCGCATGCGGGGCGTTTTTGATGCGTCAATACTTCCCAAACTCGTCGTCGAGTATCAGCGTGGGAACAGGTTCTTGGGCGGAGCTTTTGTTTTCCGCGGCAGCTACAGCCGGCTGAGTTGGCGCTTCTTCCTCCGCTGCGTCCTCCATGCCTTTGCGCCTTACCTGTGCGACCATATTCTTCAGCATGTCGGCCTGCCCGGAAAGCTCCTGCGTGGTGGCGGCGCTCTCTTCCGCCGTGGCGGAGTTATTCTGCACCACATCGGAAAGCTGGTCAATACCGCGGTTGATCTGCATAATGCCTGTCGCCTGTTCATTTGAGGCGATGGCGATCTGCCCCACCAGCTCCACTGTCTTGTCTACGCCATCTACGATAGCTGAAAGCGACCGGGCGGTGTTGTTTGCAAATTTCGTGCCCGCTTCGGCCTTTTTAATGGAACGCTCGATAAGCGCTGTTGTTTCTTTTGCCGCCTGTGCGCTGCGGGAGGCAAGGTTTCGCACTTCCTCTGCCACCACGGCAAACCCGCGCCCGTGCTGCCCCGCGCGCGCGGCTTCGACAGCGGCATTGAGCGCAAGAATGTTGGTCTGGAACGCGATATCGTCAATTACTTTGATGATCTTGCGAATATTCTCGGAGGAGTCGTTGATCTCTTCCATGGCGCGCTGCATTTCCTGCATGCGGGAAGAGCCTGTTGCCGCCTCTTCCTTGACTGCAACGGAAAGCTCGTTTGCGTGGCTGGCGCTCTTTGCGTTTTCCTTGGTCTGCGCGGCAAGCTCGGTAATGGTTGCGGTCAGTTCTTCGATTGCGCTTGCCTGCTCCGTCGCGCCTTGGGAAATCGCCTGGCTGCCGTCTGCCACTTGGCGCGTGCCGGAGGCCACCTGATCGGCGGCGGAGCTGATGCCCTCAAACGTGTCATTGAGCGTATCCACAATTGTATTGACGGACTCCTTGAGCTCGTCAAAATCGCCTTTGAATTCCGAGGAAATGGCCTGCGTCAGGTCGCCCTCGGATGCGGCGCTCAATACGCGCCGCGTTTCTGAAATATAGCGGTTGAGCGCGTCCATCGTGCCATTGAGCGTATCGCGCACCACGGCAAACTCGCCCCGGTATTCCGTTTCAATGCGCGCGTCGAGGTTGCCCTGCTCCATTTGCTGCAGCATATCAACAACCTGCACAATCGGCTCCACAATGGTGTCGAGCGTCCGGTTAATCCCTTCCACCAGGCGCTTGTATTCGCCATGGTGCTGTTCGGCGTCCGCGCGTTCCTCCAGCCTGCCTTCTACCGCAGCTTCGGTAAGCAGTATGGAATCGGCCACCAGCTGCTTGGACGTTGTGCGGATATCATCGACGGCGTGATAAAGATCTAGCAGTTCGTCATTGGAACGGATGGCGACATCCGTATCCAGTATGCCGTTTTTCACATCGGTCGCAAGTGTAACGATCTGTCCAATGGGGCTGAGCGCTTTTCGCATCATCAGCATGAGTAGAAATACGATCGCGCCAAGAACGCCAACCAACCCCAGGCTGACGGTTGTAAGCGTTGCATGCAGCTCATGCTCCGTTTCCGCTTTTTCTACAACAAACACGCTCCTGAGCGGCTCGTCAATGCCCGCTATGAAGAATGGAGCCGATACGGTATAGGCCTCGTTTCCGGTCAGTTCGCTTTTCCCTAAAGTGAAGCTGACCTCTTTGCTCAGCGTGGCGCTCGAAACCGCATCCGCGCCCTCTTCTATTTTTGTGCTTCCCGTAGTTCCTACCCGCGAAGCGTCCTTTGTATGGGCAATGTAGTACCCTTCATCCGTCTGGAGGAACTCATAGGCGGTGGTATATTCACCAACGTTGTAGGAAAGCGTATTGAGCGTATTCACCAGAATATTGCAGGCCGCAACACCAACAAATTCCCCGCTGCTGTCCACAATGGGGTTGCTGATTGTCATGATCAGCGCTTCCTCGCCGGTTGCAAGCGTACTGACGTAGGGCTCGGTAATATGCGGCTTCAGGTTTGTTTTGCTGTACGCGTAGTAGTCCTGCAGCTTATATTTGTTATAATTATTGAGCGTATCCATGGTGTACTCTTCACCGGAGCGGTATGCGTGGAAGGAAAGGCCGCCCGGTGTGTTGTAAAAGTAACTGTTGGGTTCCCACGCCGTAAACACAGAATAAATCCGCTCGTCGTCGAGGGCGCTGTAGAGCACCTCGCGGACGAACTGTATGATCTTTTCCTTGTCGCTCTGTGTGCTTGCATTCCCTTCAAGCTGCGCAAAGAATGTCGCCATGAATTTGGACTGGAACTGCATGGTTTCAAGATACTCGGCAGCGGTATCCGCATTGCCGGTAGCAAGGGCTGCGATATCCTTTTGGGTAAAGTCCGTCATGGAACTGATGAGCACAGTCCTTGCCACGAGAAGGAGCACAAGCATGACGGCGGCAAACATCAGGCTGACGGTGAGGGGAATGCGCACCGAGAGCTTTTTGAAAGTTTTTGCAGATAATACGCGCTTCTTTTTCATAATAGCTCCTTAGAAAATATTTCCCACGCCGGGCACGCGCAAAGGCATTATGGTTTCACAAATGCGTGGCGGCGTTGCGTAACGTGGCACTCCACTCGGGCTGATTGCATGGCGTGACAAATGTCAGGCAATGCATGCGTATAATATCGTGATATTTTTACGGAAGTTAAGATAAAATTTGCATAAAAACACTCTTGAAATTGAAGCAGTGTCTGCTTTCTAGTAAAAGAACAGCCTGTTTATGCGGGAAAAAAGATATGCCCTGTTGCTTTACATATACAGCTTCGTATAGAATATGGCCAACCGGGGTAGAAAGCGCCTCAATTGCGCAAGCGCGGTCAAGAAGTTGTAGCACATAATGTTTTAAAATCAGCGTAAAGGGGGAGAGAAGCATGGAACTGCCGGAAGCGGTGCGGGCGGTGCGGCGCATGCAGGCGTATATAGAAGCGCATCTGTTTGAACCCGTTACGCTATATCAGCTTGCAAACGAGGCGGGGTATTCGCCCTACCACAGCGCGCGCCTGTTTCAGGCGCACACCGGGAAAGCGCCCTTTCAATACCTGCGTGCACGGCGGTTATCCCGCGCGGCGCTGTATTTAAGGGATCATGAGGCGCGGGTCATCGATGTTGCGCTCGACTTTGTGTTCGACTCGCACGAAGGATTTACCCGCGCGTTTACCCGCGCGTTTGGGGTGCCGCCCAAGCAGTACAGCCTCCAGACGCCGCCCATTCCGCTGTTCCTGCCTTACCCGGCTTCGGAGTACCCCCTCATGAAAGAAAAGGGAGTGAAGAGAATGGAAGAAAACAAAGACCGCACCATATTCGTACAGGTCATTGAACGCCCGCAAAGAAAGGCGCTCATCCGCCGCGGCAAGGAAGCGGAAGAGTATTTTGCGTACTGCGAGGAAGTCGGCTGCGATGTGTGGGCAATCCTTGTAAGCGTCAAGGAAGCGCTCTATGAGCCTGTCGGTATGTGGATGCCGCCCGCCATGATTAAGCCGGGGACCTCCCGCTATGTACAGGGGGTAGAGGTGCCGGTGGATTACGCGAATGCCGTGCCGGAGGGATTTGAGCTGATTGATTTGCCGCCCTGCAAACTGATGGTGTTTCAGGGCCCGCCGTTTCAGGACGAAGTGTTCATGGACGCAATCAGCCATGTCATAGGCGCGATGGACCGCTACGACCCCAAGTTGTACGGCTTCACCTGGGCGGATGAGGACGGCCCCCGCATTCAATTGGAGCCACAGGGGTACCGTGGGTATATCGAGGCCCGTCCCGTAAGGAGCTTATAATGAAGAAAAGGCCCGCGAAAGCGGGCCTTTTGCTGTAAAGCGAATACGAAAAACGGTTACTTTGCTTCAAGATTCACCACAACCGCTTTCGGGCGAGTCATGGCTTCAATGGAGTAGCGCACCCCCTGGGTACCCATGCCGGATGCCTTGACCCCAAGGAAGGGGAAATGGTCCGGCCCGCGTTCGGTCTTGTTGTTGATCTGCACGGTGCCCACCTCCAGACGGTTGGCGATAGAGAACGCAAGGTTGATGTCGTGCGTGAATACGGACGATTGCAGCCCGTATTCGGAACCGTTGGCAATCTGTATGGCCTCCTCTACGCTGTGTACGCGTAATATCGGGAGTACAGGGCCAAACGGCTCCTCCCACGCAAGGCGCATATCGGTAGTGACATAATCCACAAGCGTGGGATAATGGATGTTTCCTTCCCGCCGGTTGCCGCAAAGTACCTTTGCGCCTTTTGCGATGGCGTCGTCAATGAGCTCCTGCACATAATCGGCCGCCTTCGCATTGATCAACGGCCCAATGACGGCGTCGTTTCTCGGGTCTCCCACGGTGAGCTTTTGAATACGTTCGAGCAGCAGCGGCGCAAGGCGGTCTGCGACGTCAAACGGTGTTAGTATGCGTTTGACCGCCGTGCAGCGCTGCCCGGAATAGGAATATGCGCCCGAAACAATATTTTCCGCCGCAAACGCAAGATCCGCATCGTCCAGCACAATTGCAGCGTCCTTGCCGCCCAGTTCCAGCATCAGCGGCACCATGCCCGCAACTTGGGCGATATGCCGCCCGACTTCCGTGCTGCCCGTAAAATTGACAAACTGAATGCCCGGGTGCGCAACAACGTAATCCCCGATCTCGCTGCCGCGTCCTGTCACGGTGCTCAGAACGCCCTCGGGCAGCCCCGCTTCCTGAAAGACGCGCGCGAGATAGAGCGCGCTGATCGCGCCCTGTGTGGGCGGCTTTAAGACCACGGCGTTGCCGCCGATGAGCGCCGGGGCAATTTTTGAGACGGAGAGGTTTACGGGATAATTGAACGGGGAGATGGCAAGTATGGTGCCCAGCGGAACGCGCTGCACATAGGACACTTTGTTTTTTGATCCGCCCGGGAAATTACCGCCGCCGATCGCCTCGCCCTGAAGGCTTTTCCCCACATCGGCCGTATACCGCAGAAAATCCGCCGTACGCACCACCTCGGCGACGGAGGATTTTTTATCCTTTGCAATTTCCATGGTCAGCACATCGGCAATTGTTTCCGCGTGCTTATCCAGCAGGTCTGCCGCGCGGTAGAATACATCCGCCCGTTTATAAACCGGCGTATCCGCCCAGCCCGCCAATCCCTTCTTGGTCGCCTGTATGGCCGCGTCCGCCTCCTGCTGCGTCATGGAGGGAATGGTGCCTAAAAACGACCCATCCACAGGAGAATGAATGGAAATGGTCTCGTTGGTGGAAGAAGACAGCCATTCGCCGTTTACTAGGTTTTTATATGCTTTCTCATTGGTGCAGATTGCTTCAAACATGAATAATCGCCTTTCCGTTTCCCGAAAACTTTGGGAACAAGTCTTTTGCATTATATCTTACCCACGCTTTGGGTATGCCCAACATCAATCCCGGTAAAAACCCGCTTTTCGTCTAAGAAACCAATCAGAGCAAAGAACTGCAGGCAAAAAAAGCCCTGCGGAGCATTCCGCAGGGCTGAAATGGGGTCTTGCTGATCAATGGGCCTTAATACTTGCCGAACTCCGTAGAATCCTCCAGCAGTATCGTGGGCTTTTCGGGTGCCGCTGCGGGCTGTTCTGCCTTTTCCTTTGTCATAGAGCGCCTCTTCTTGGGCGTTTCCGGCTCGGCGATTTCCACCGGCTTGGCTTCGTGCAGGTGGAACTGCGCGACCATGGATTTGAGCAGTTCGGCCTGGCCGGAAAGCTCTTCACTGGCGGCGGCGGCTTCTTCCGCGGTAGCGGAGTTGGTCTGCACCACGTCGGAAAGCTGATCGATGCCGCGGTTGACCTGCGCAATGCCTGTCGCCTGCTCGTTGGAGGCAACCGCTATCTGGCCTACGAGCTCCACGGTTTTATCTACGCCCGTCACAATGCTTGAAAGCGATGCCGCCGTGCTGTCCGCAATCTTTGTACCGGCTTCCGCTTTTTTAATGGAGCCTTCAATCAGCGTAGTGGTCTCTTTTGCGGCCTGCGCGCTGCGGGAAGCAAGGTTTCGCACTTCCTCCGCAACCACGGCAAACCCGCGCCCGTGCTGCCCTGCGCGCGCGGCTTCCACCGCGGCGTTGAGCGCAAGGATGTTGGTCTGGAACGCGATGTCGTCGATGACCTTGATGATCTTCGAGATGTTTTCGGAAGCTTCGTTGATTTCCTCCATGGCGTGCTGCATATTCTGCATATGCGCGCTGCCCTTGGCAGCTTCCTCTTTTGCGGCGATGGAAAGCTCGTTTGCGCGGTTTGCGCTCTTCGCATTTTCTTTGGTCTGCGCGGCAATCTCGGTAATGGTTGCCGTCAGCTCTTCAATCGCGCTTGCCTGCTCCGTTGCGCCCTGAGAGATGGCCTGGCTTCCGGCGGAAACCTGACGGGTACCGGAGGCGACCTGATCCGCCGCAACATTGATGTTGGAGAGCGTCGTGTTCAAGGAGTGGACAATGTTGTTAATGCTGTCCTTCAACGTCACGAAATCGCCGTGGAATTCGGAGGTAATCTCCTTGCTAAGATCGCCGTCTGAGACTGCCTTTAGAAGTGCCGCGACTTCGCCGATGTAGCGGTTGAGCGCATCCATCGTCTCGTTGAACGAGTCACTTATAAGGGCGAATTCTCCTTTATACTCTTTGTCAATTCGCATACCGAGGTTGCCGCGCTGGAGTTGCTGTAGCATATCGATCATTTCCACAACAGGCTCCACAATGGCGTCCAGTGTTCCGTTGATACCTTCCACCAAGCGCTTGTACTCGCCCTTGTGCTGGTCGGCGTCCGCGCGTTCTTCGAGATTTCCATCCACGGCGGCTTCCGTTAAACGGATGGAGTCTGAAACAAGCGTACGGATGGTATTCCGGATGCCATTGACGGCGGTATAAAGATCCAGCAATTCGTCACGGGATTTAAGCTTGATATCCGTGTCCAGGTTGCCGTTCTGTACATCCATGGAGAACTGCACGATTTTGCCCACCGGGGAAAGCGCGCGCCGCAATATTAGCGCGAAGAGCACCATGAACAATACGACAAACCCAATTACGCCCAGGCGTACAATGCCGAGCATTTTGGTAAGCGTTTGCAATGTTTCCGCCTTTTCCACCACAAATACGCTGGTAAGCTGCTTGTTCAGCCCTGTTATCGTAGTGGGCATGAGCACAACAAGCGACTCTTTGCCGCTCTTTGCGCTCTTTCCTTCGGTCAATACGGCGGTCTTTCCGTTGGAAGCGCTGATCAGCTCTGCGGAATTGACCTCGTCCTTGGCCTCATAGGCGCTGCCCACAAGATCCGGCTGATCCGAATGGGCAATAATGTGCTTGTCTCCCGAGAGGATGAACTGGTAGGCGGACTTATATGCTCCTCTATCATAGTTTAACGAATTGATCGTATCCATGACAATGTCGCAGTTGGTAACGCCGACGCATTCCCCGTCCGCATTGGTGATGGGGTTGCTGATAGAAATCAGCCACACCGTCTGGCCGTTGCTGAGCGTATACTGATACGGCTCGGTAATATAGGGTTGCTTTGTGTTCATTGCGCTGGTATAGTAATCCGCCGTACCGTAGTCCTTATAATCGTACAGGGTTTCCATTTTGATTTTGTCTGTGTCACGGTAAGCGTAAAAAGAGATGCCCTCAGGTGTATAGGGAAAATACTTATTGGGCTCAAACGCGGCATACGCCCCGAAAATGCGGTCATCTTCCAAAGCGCCATAAAGCACGCTTCTTATAATAGGTATTACATACGAACTGCTGTCCGAAGTGCCTTTCACGTCTGCTTCCATTTTAGAAAGCATCATAGCCAAAGTCTTGGACTGCGTCTGCATCGCTTCAAAGTAATCTTTTGCAAGCTGCGCGTTACTCTTCGCCATGGCGTTAATGTCCTGGTGCGCCTGATCCGTCATATATGTGGTTAATACGCTTTGAACAATGGCGAGTGCAAGAATGGCGATAACAAGTAAGAATAAGGCGAGCTGAGTGGGAATTCTGATATAAAGCTTTCTTGTGAGTTGGGCAATACCGGCCTTTGTGCCGGCCTTAATTGGGACCCCTTTGGGGGCCTTCGTTCTGGCTTGCTTCATGCGGCACCTCTTTATGCTTTTTGGGGATTACTAACAGGTATCGTGATAATTTTTGAAACATTTAGTAGTTTTTCATCTTGGAGTATGGATTTTCTAAATAAAGTTACAAAAAACAATAGAAAATGAGAGAAAACTACGTATAAAAATGCGCGGCAAATCAAGAGCGCGCGAAACGGAATCACATCAATATGATTGAAGCTTCGGCATGCGCATGGTAAAGTATGTATGGATTTCGTGGAAAAGGATGCCGGGCAGCAATGCAGAAAGAAACGAAAACAAATGCCATGCGCATGCTTGAGCGTGCCGGGGTTCCATATGCCCCGGTGTATTATGACTTAGGCGAGGAAGAGTTTTCCGGCGAGGCCGTGAGCGCGCTTACCGGCATCCCGCCGGAGCAGAGCTTTATAACGCTGTGCGCACGCGGTGAACGCAGGGGAGTGCTGGTGTTTGTGATACCGGTTTCAGGCGAGCTCGATCTAAAGGCGGCGGCAGTTGCAGCCGGGGACAAGCGCGTGGAACTGATTCATGTGAAAGAACTCCTGTCGCTCACAGGTTATGTGCGCGGAGGGGTCTCCCCGGTGGGCATGAAAAAGCAGTACCCAACTTATATTGATGAACAGGCGCTGCTGTTTGAAACCATCGCCATCAGCGGCGGTCAAAGGGGCTGCACCATGCTCGTTTCCCCAAAGCTTCTGCTTTCGCTTCTTGGCGCTTCCATGGCGCCGCTTATGCGGCAGGAGCATTAAAAATCAACCAATTTTCAGGAGGGCATATGCAGATTACTGTGCAGAAATATCATGGACTGGGCAACGATTACTTAATTTATGATCCGCAAAAGAACGGGCTTTCCTTAACGCCCGCGCGCATCCGGCTGATTTGCGACCGGAACTTTGGCGCAGGCTCGGACGGCATTCTCTATGGTCCTATACTGGATG
>JAEXTB010000223.1 GCA_023453725.1 Bacillota bacterium
CCCCCATCGTCTGCGCGCCGTTAATCGCGCCAAGCGCAAGCATGTCGGAAATGCAGAATATCGCCGTGGGCCTTTGTTCCATGGAAAGCAAGTCCTGTGCGGCTACCATGCCGCTTTGGAAGCTGTAATCAAAACTGCCGTACCGGATATAATTTTCGTCGAGCGGAAGCCCGGCTTCTGTAAGCGCGTCATGGTACCCTTTTAGGCGCAGGCGCGTACTTGGGTAGCTGTTTACGCTGCTGATGGTAGCAATACGGGTATGTCCTGTCTTTACAAGATATTCAACAGCCTGTCTTGCGGCCTTGTAGTTATCCACCGCGACATGGGCAATTTTTGTGCCGGGCTCATATTCGCAGCATTGTACAATTGGATATTGTCTTGCGTATTTTTCGAGTTCCTTGCTTTGCATGACAGACGCGAGCAAAATTGCGCCGTCCGCGCGCTTTTTGGCCAGCATGCTTAAAAATTCGAGTTCCTGAGCCCCTTCGCCGCCTGTGGTGCAGATCATAACGCTGTAACCAAGCCTTCTCGCTGCGGCGCCGATGCCAGTCAGAATATTTGCATAATATGGATTCGTGATATTTGGTGCCAGTATGAGGATGACCCTGCTTTCATTTTTTCGGAAGTTGCGCGCCAATATATTCGGCTCGTAAGAAAGCTTTTCAATCGCAGCCTCCACCCGCTGTGTCGTTTCCGGCATGACCCTTGAATTGTTGTTGAGCACCCGGGAGACCGTTGCCACGGATACCTTGGCTTCCCGCGCAACGTCCGCAATTGTTACCATGACACACCTCATCAACGAAGCCTTTTTACATAATCGGATAAGAAAACCGTTGCCGCCTGAATTCCTTCACTTGCGGCCGAAAATCTTTTGTGTTCTGAAATCGTGGTTTGATAGAGAAATATCGGTTTGTAATCGATTACATCTAATAAATTTTACTTAAGACTAATAGATTTTATGTTTCTATCATAGCAGTATGCCATACTGTTGTCAAGCAATATCGAAAAATATAATAGAAAACGCTAGCAAACGAAAGTCGATCCGCCAAATATCTATGGCGGCAGCTCCGGCGCGGGCAGTCCGCTCCGGAGCTGCTAAGCCATGCTTATAACACGTTTGCTTCCCAGCCGAATACTTTGGCGAGCTGCAACAGCGCAGGCGTAACATCTCCGCTGATGATCAGGGAATGGTGCGAACAAAGCGCGTCCATTACCTTATGGCCGTCCTGGTAACGGATCAGTGCGCCGTTGCGGCAATCCGATCCGGGGTACTGCACATAGTCTTCAATTTCCGCTTTGATGACGGAAAGCTTTTTAAAGCCGGGATAGATTTTCGCTAACGTCACAGGCCCGACCGGCAGCCGCCCATCCAGAACAATTGCGTTATCGTTGACGATTTCAAGCACTTTTGGCCGCATGGTCCACTCGCAGCAGAACTGGCGCGGAACAAGGCCAAAGTATCCGCAATGCACGCCAAGCGCGTGATTATCCGGGTCCTCAATATCCGGAAAATGATCGATTTTTTCATGGGCCAGCGCCGCCATGCCGACCAGGAACGGATAGAGGTTGGTCATCATGATGGGCTTTTCCATGGAACGGTACAAAATATAGGTAGAAAGCAGCGTTAATGTATCGCCTTCGCATGCCCAGATGATGTTGTCCCGTTCAAACAGCATGTTCCACGCAAGGCAGGGCGTGGTATCGCAATGGAACGATTCGTTGAGGCAATTGGAACCTACGCCTGCAACATCCCCGATTTCCTCAATGACTTCCTTGACCGCAATATAAACCTTGACGGCCTTGTAGTAGTTCTGCGGCGAAACACCTTCTTGATTGATATCCCAGTCCGCGCAGACCTTGGCGGCATCCTCATCCGGTATTTGACGGGCGCGGTCGTTGAGTTCCTTCCAGCTGCGGTAAATTAGCTTTAAGCCGAACACTTCCTGCATGGTGTCGGTGCTTTCCTGCTCCCACCAATAAAAGCGCTTGAAAATGTTGGCCTGCATGCCTTCGCCCGGCGTATCCTGAAACATCAGGAATTTTGCGCCGTGTTTCAGGCTTCTTTTCACCGCAATGGCGCGCAGTATGGTCTTGGCGAGCTCCACCTGATACGGGGAGAACACGTTACATCCGATATCCCTTAAATAGGTAACAATTTCCCAATCCCACATTTCCACGGTGCCAAAGCGCGAGGTAAGCACCACGATGGGCAGCTTGATGCTTTGAAAAATGTCGTTGTGCCGGAACGCGGCAAATATCAGCTGCGGGAAGAGAACCGCGTCGGCTTCGGGTAACGCGTCGCCAAGGCAGACAGCGGGAAGAAACTCCGCAACATCGGAATAGAAGCCATGAAGACGCTCCATCTGCTGTTGGAATTCTTTTTGCTCTCTTTCGTTTGCTTCTTTAAAATAAACAGGAACCAACCGTGCTTTCATAACGTTTCCTCCCGTAATGCAAGAGATGTGAACCAATAGAACCCGGAACACAGTTCCGGTACAAACCAACAAACTGCGGACCATTCCGGTATCGCGGCGCTGCGCATTTTTGATTGCGCTTTTCCCGCACCCGCAAACATATAATAACATACACGATAAAACGAAAGCAATCACTAATCCGTAATTTTCATATAAAAATCACACGTGGCTTTGGGGCTGCTGCGGAAAATGCAGAAGCAAAAAGAGATATATCCTAACATTACATCTTTTTCTCTTGAAAATATTCGTTATTTTGTGTAATATATATTTTATAAACGTATAAATGTTCATATTATTGTGAGGAAAAGCAATGAAAGACCTGGTGGGCTATCTTTCCAGCAAGCGGTATCCGGGGCGGGGAATTTTATTTGGGGTAACACTGGATGAAAACTATGCAGCCGCTGCCTACTTCATTATGGGCCGCAGCGCAAACAGCCGCAACCGCGTTTTTGTGGAAACGGAGGATGGGGTGCTTGCCCGCGCGTACGATGAAGCGCTTGTGACCGATCCTTCACTAATACTGTATACGCCAATTCGGCATCATAAAAACTCTTTGATTGTCTCTAACGGCGACCAGACGGATACCATCTATTCGTTTTTAAGCAACGGGGGTAGCTTCCACTCCGCATTGCTCACGCGGGCATATGAGCCGGACGCACCGCATTATACCCCCCGCATCAGCGGCCTGCTGCACATGAATAGGAATTCCGCATCATATATGCTCTCCATACTGCGGAAAGAGCCCGCCACCATGGACTGCGCCCGGGATATTTATGAGTATGCGCAGCCTCCGGCAGGGACCGGCCATTTGATCCATACCTACGAAGAAGGCGGCGATCCGCTCAAGACATTCTCCGGTGAGCCGGTCGCGGTGATGCTGCCCGAAGGACCCGCTGAACATTTTACAGATGTAGTGTGGAACAGCCTTGACGAGGAAAACCGCATCTCGCTCTGTGTATTTTTTATGCCCCTTTCGGGCGGTGAACCTTTTACAATACTGCGCAACGCGCACATTAGGTAAAGGAGGTAAGCAATGGAGCTATCCCTCAAGTACGGGTGCAACCCGAATCAAAAGCCCGCAAGCGTTTCTGTCGCCAATGGAGAACTGCCCATCAAGGTACTCAACGGCAGCCCCGGCTATATCAATCTGCTCGATGCGCTTCACGCCTGGCAGTTGGTAAAGGAGCTTCGAACGGTGCTGCATTTGCCTGCGGCCGCTTCCTTCAAGCATGTAAGCCCCGCGGGCGCTGCGGTAGGACTCCCCCTCACCAATACGCTGCGCCAGATGTACTTTGTGGAGGAAACAGAGCGGCTCTCCCCGCTTTGCTGTGCCTATATCCGCGCCAGAGGCGCCGACCGGCTTTCCTCCTTTGGGGATTTTATTGCGCTGAGCGAACCCTGCGACGCCTGCACCGCCCGCTATATTTCCCGGGAGGTATCCGACGGCATCATTGCCCCCGGCTATGAGCCGGAGGCGCTCGAACTCTTAAAGAAAAAACGCAAGGGCGCGTACCTCATTTTAGAGATGGATCTCGCCTATGCCCCGCCTGCCGTTGAAACACGCGAAGTGTACGGCATCACCTTTGCTCAGGGGAGAAATGATACGCCTATCACCCCGGATCTTTTAGAGAACATCGTCACCCAAAACAGGGAACTCCCCGCCTATGCGCTACGGGATTTGCTCCTTGCCATGATTGTGCTCAAATACACGCAGTCCAACTCCGTCTGCTATGCGGAAAACGGCCAGGCCATCGGCGTGGGCGCAGGCCAGCAATCCCGCATCCATTGTACGCGGCTTGCGGGGAACAAGGCGGATATATGGCATCTGCGGCAGCATCCCAAAGTGCTTTCGCTGCCTTTTGTAGAAGGGCTTGGCCGTCCCGCCCGGGACAACGCCATAGACCTTTACCTTTCCGAGGAAGAAAGCGAGGACGTCCTGCGCGACGCTGCCTGGCCGGAATGCTTTACAAAGCGCCCCGAGCGGCTGACGCTAGCGGAGAAGCACGCCTGGCTCTCTAAGTTCCGTGAAGTCTCATTGGCGAGCGACGCATTCTTCCCCTTTGGGGACAACATTTCCCGCGCGGCGCGAAGCGGTGTAACTTACATCGCCCAGCCCGGCGGCTCCATACGGGATGATCAGGTAATTACTACCTGCAACAAGTACAACATCGTTATGGCGTTTACGGGTTTAAGACTGTTTCATCATTAACATCAAAAAAGTGGCGAAAGCCACTTTTTTGAGTTTTCCGTGCCCGGCCGCCGCAGCAGCCAGGCACGCAAGGGGTCCGATTTGACGCGCATGTCATCAAATCGGACTTATTTTTCAACCTTACTCTTCCGGCTCCGCCGTTGCTTCTTCCGCCAGCCGCGCGAGCGTCGCTTCATCGATCGGGGTTAATAAGCCCTGCAGCAACTCCTGCGCACGCTCATAGTCGGAAGCGGGTACCAAGATTTGAACGCCGTAAATGGACGAGCTGACATACACCGCGCCCGCGCCGCCGTAGCGAAGCTCGTGGGGAATGCCCTCCTGTTCGAGCAAATCCGCAATCAGCCCCGCCTGTGCGTCATCCGGTACGGAGCAGAGTTTTTTGACCGTATCCTGCATGGTATTCCTCCCTTCCCGCCTTTAGTTAATATACCCGAAAATAAGCGCATCAAGAATTTAATATACCGTCGGAATGCTCTTGACCGCAATAATCAGCCCATCGATGACGGGCGTCAGGCGCATGGCGCGCAGCATGTTGCCCTGAAAGCGCAGTTTTCCGGCCTGGAGCGCGCGCCCGGCGTCAAGGCTTCCGTTTAGCACCTGAACAAATGTGGGATATGCGCCCGTAATGACAAACTCCGCCGCGGGGCCTGCGCCCTCCCCCGCCTCCACCCTGTTGGCAACACCGTTCTGGAAATTCAGATACAGGTATTTTTGGCCGCCGCCCGGGGCGCCCATATGACGAAAATTCACGGAAGCGCTGACACCGCCGCCGCGCGCAGGCATGCCCGCCTGCAACCCAATTTTAAGCTCCTCCGTCCACGCGGGGGAAAGATATTGTAGTGGCATATGCCGTCTCCTGCCTTTCTGTCAACTGCTTCTAGTATACGCGCATTCTTTGTTCTACGGAACCGTGGCTCCCGAGGCATAAAATATGCCTGCCAAGAACAATCGATTTTCTCCGTGGCGCCCCTGATTAAGGCGAAATCAAAGCAGCGCCAGCAGGATATTTTTTCGTGACGCAGAAAGTCCACGGTAATTTCACTTGCCCCCTCTTTTGTGTTTGGTTATAATAAAGCCAAGATCAAAAATAAAGGAGGGGTTTACCTTGATACGAGTTATCTTCGGCGAAAAAGGTGCAGGGAAAACCAAACGCATCATTGAAATGGCCAACTCCGCCGCTAAAGAGGGCAAGGGCAGTGTCGTGTATATTGATGACGACAGCCGGTACATGTTCGATCTCACGCGAGATATCCGTTTTGTAGATGCATCGCGATTTGAAATAGACGGACCTAAAATGTTCTATGGTTTCCTGTGTGGTATTGCAGCGCAGGACTTTGACCTGGAACATTTATTTATTGATGGGTTTTTGAAGATCGTCCACCACGAACTGAGCACGCTCGAAGGGTTGTTTGAACACCTGAAGAAGTTTGCGGAGGACTGCTCTTTGACCATTACCATCAGCATCAGCGGTAAACCCGATACCATCCCCGAATTCCTCAAAGAGTTCGTCTGCTAACCCCGGTTGATATCTTTTAAGGCTGCCCTTTTATGGGGGCAGCCTTTTTAAAAATGAAGGAGGCCAAAGAATGCAATACGTCAGTACCCGCGGGGGCGGCCATGTTTCCGCCGCAAAGGCAATTGTGCAGGGCATCTGTCCGCTGGGTGGGCTGTATGTGCCAGAAGCGTTCCCGTCTCTGCCCATCGCTTCCCTGATGGAGCATTGCGGGGACTACCGCGCCATTGCGTTTGCCGTTATGCGGGAGTACCTGGATACGCCCGAGGAAACACTCAAAGGGTATCTCAATGCCGCATATGGCAGCAAATTTGATACCCCGGCCATTGCGCCCACCGTACCGCTGACTGATACAGAAAGCGTACTTGAGCTTTGGCATGGGCCGACGCTTGCATTTAAGGATATGGCGCTGCAGATGCTTCCCTATCTCATGCGGGATTCTCTGCTGCAAACAGGTGAGGACAAGCAGGTATACATACTCGTCGCTACCTCCGGCGATACGGGAAAGGCCGCGCTTGCCGGTTTTTGCGATGTTCCCGGCACGAAGGTGCAGGTGTTTTATCCGCATGGCGGCGTCAGCCACGCGCAGTTTTTACAGATGGCCACGCAGGAAGGAAAGAATACCTACGTATGCGGCGTAGAAGGCAACTTTGACGATACGCAGACCGCATTAAAGCGGATTTTCCGCGATGAACGCGTACTCCATAACGCAGCAGAAAAAGGGTACCGCCTGTCCTCTGCGAATTCCATCAACTTTGGCAGGCTTTTGCCGCAGATCGCTTACTACTACGCCGCCTATCTCGAACTTTGCAAACTGGGGCGAATAAAGGCGGGCGACAAAATCAATTTCTGCGTGCCCACCGGCAATTTCGGCGATATCTTAGCCGGCTATTACGCCATGCGCATGGGCCTGCCGGTCAACAAATTCATCTGCGCGTCCAACCGCAATAACGTTTTGACGGATTTCTTCCACAATGGGGAATATGACAGCCGCAGGCCGTTTTATAAAAGCATGTCCTGCTCCATCGATATTCTGGTTTCCTCCAATTTGGAACGTCTGCTGTTTGAAGCGGCGAACCGTGACGATGCGAAGGTGCGGGAATGGATGGCCTCCCTGCAGCATGAAGGCCGGTATGACGTCGGCCGCGCGGTAGCCGAAAAACTGGGGAGCCTCTTTGACGCAGACTGGTGCGACGAAGATGATACAATAAACACCATACGCGCCTGCTACGACCGCACCGGGTATCTGATGGACCCGCACACCGCAGTCGCGCAGACCATATTGGAGCGGCGCGAAACATCGGTAGGAATAGACGTGCATACCGTGCTCCTTTCCCCCGCTAGCCCCTATAAG
>JAEXTB010000279.1 GCA_023453725.1 Bacillota bacterium
GGTGGGGGCTGTCAACGCCAGGCGCAATCCTTTGCGGGGATATTGCGGTCGGCTTTTCAGGGCGAAAGGTACACGATAAATTACTGGGACATTATAAATATGCCTTCATACCTATGCAGTAATAAACGGCCGGGCATTGGCTTTTTCTCTATGTACTTCTATAATAAAGACAATATTCTATGTATGGAGTGAACGAAAGGGAAAAAATGCGTACGAAAACAAGGCTGATTATAGAATTCTCCGCTGCGCTGCTATTTGCGTTTCTGGTCATCATCGGGTTTGTTCAGTTTATGCCCGCTGTGTTTGTGCCCGGCGTTGCGGTGCCGTGGAAAATTCTATATGAACTTTCGCCGTACATTCTGCTGATGGGTATGGCGGTGCTGCTGTGTAAAATCAGCGGCAGGCCGGTTGCATCCGGGTTGGGGTTCTCTTGGGCGCAGGGAAAGAGACAATTGCTTGCGGCGCTCATCATGTTCCTCATCACAATTTCCTTGGTGCTGCTGCCGTTGCTGTTTGGCGCGCAAAAGACGGATGTGCTGGGGGCTAAGATACGGACACCGCTGCTGTTGGCATATTATATGATAAAAGCGTTGCTGGTTGTGGGCTTAGGCGAGGAACTGCTGTTTCGCGGCTATTTCTATGAAAGGCTGCGGGAGATCACCGGTTCTCCGATATGGGCGGTAGCGCTTTCCGCCATCCTTTTCGGGCTGTGGCATTATCCAAATGGACAGGATATATTGCAGGTGATCGTGACGGCCGGGCTTGGGTTCTTTTACGGGCTTGCCCGCCTGAAGATCCGTGGCTGCTCAACACTTGCAACCGGCCTTGCGCATGGGCTTCATGACGCCGCAATCATTGCGCTGGGCTTCATTCTGCTGTAAAATATTAGAAAAACGGCAGGGGGAGATTATGATGCTTCAAAGGAAACGCATCTGGATATGCGCTATCCTGATTGCTGCGGTACTCCTTACGGGCATGCTTCTGCTTTTACACCAGAAGCCGGAGCCCATTGTTTCCGCATTTTTAACAAAGCTGTATACGGTGGAGGATCCGGCGCTTGTCACTGTGCTCTATGAAAAGCTTCAACAGCAAGTGCATCAGAAAGCAGAACAGAAAATGGAGCAGGCAGGCAGCGAGCGCTTGGTGCAGCTTAGTGGAAATGATGACCCGTTTTACGTACATTATTTTCAGGAATATGGTTCCCTGTGTACAAAAGACGGTTTTGAAAAGATGCTTGCAAACCGGTCTTTTGCCGCATGTGAACAGGCCGCAATGCGCCAGAACTGGAGACTGGAAGTGGGCGTAATAACGCTCGACCCTCATACGCCGAACCAATTTGGCTATCACGTTGAGATTACCGTTACGGACATCGGGACGGGAGAACAAAAAACAGTACCGATGATCGGGATCATACTTATAAAAAGGACGATTTTGGGCTACAAAATCAATGGCATCCAGATGCAATCCAACAGCTTGATGAAACCGTACCCGAAAGTGTTCTAATCGGCATAAGACATAGAAATGTGAAAAAACAGGTGCTTGCACAACAAAACGGACGGTTTTACCGTCCGTTTGTTTTACTATTGTTCCATCTGTTTGCCGATAAAGCTGGCAGCTGTTTCCGCTACCTTTAATTCCATTGGCCCCATCACGGCGTCCGGCTCGCGTGAAAGCAGCATCACCGCCCCGATTGCGTCGCCCTCTGCCAATATGGGTACGATAACCTGTGCCTTGTAGGGATGATTCTCTTCATCGCCTTCCGTAATTGCCAGAAGCTCGTCTCCCTTGGTGGCAGAGCGCATTACCTTGGTGCGCGCCTGCATGACCTGCTCCACATCCTCGTGAATCGCCTTTTCCAAAAGCTCGCGCCTGCTGCCGCCTGCGACGGTAATAATAACATCCTTATCGCAGATTGCAGCGATATGCCCAAGATTTTGGTGCATCGCCACCGCGTATTCACGGGAAAAATCATTCAGCTCGCCGATGGGCGAATACTTCTTGAGTATGACTTCCCCTTCCCGGTCAGTGAAAATTTCTAACGGGTCTCCTTCTCTGATTCGCAGCGTTCTGCGGATTTCTTTCGGGATCACAACGCGCCCGAGTTCGTCAATACGTCTTACAATACCTGTTGCTTTCAAGTGGATGCCCTCCTGTTTGCCCTTGTGTTTTTGGATGCAAGAGTAGTATTTGACGCTTTATGGGTTTTATGCGGACAATAAGCAAAACAAGAAAATATTCAGTGTGACTTAAATATGTGTGATTGAAAATGTGCGGGGGTGCCTAGCCGATTGTATGCACGAAGCGACTTACTACTATTCAAAAATAAGGGATAATCGGAAGTCGCTTCCTCGCCAAGCGATTTATCATATGTGCATAGAGCAGTACAAAGCCCTGTTCAAATTTAAAATCAAACAGGGCTTCTTAATTGCTTTTGTTCTGTCTACGTTCGCTTGATAAGCTCATTCGTAGACGCCTTTTTAAATCGGGATTTCTACTGCTTATGGTATAATTGTTTGCCGTTATATTGCGGTTCGCATGTTACATTAATACCAAGTTTTATTAAAACATTAGCATCGACAGGCGAAAGAATAACAGTTGAGTGAAGCTCGCTGTTTTTTAACCTGGGAATTTGTTTCAATGCGAGATCGACCATTGGATTTGTTGCCGCGCAAATCGCCAATGCAATTAAAATTTCATCTGTGTGAAGGCGTGGGTTTTGATTGCCCAGTATGTTGACCTTCAAATGCTGAATAGGCTCAATTACAACAGGTGAAATCAAATGTACTTCGTCTTTGATACCTGCGAGTACTTTTAATGCGTTTAGCAATGCGGCAGCGGCTGGACCCAATAGGTTGGAAGTACGACCGGTTACAATGGTTCCGTCCGGCAATTCTAAAGCTACACTCGGGGTTTTGCTCGAAATAGCTTTATCATTAGCGGCCTGTACAACTGCGCGCTTTTCAGTTGACAGATCGGAATTATTCATTAACAGTTCTAACTTATGTAGCTCTGTTCTGTTGCCCTTTCCGGAGGCAACACTGCACAAAGCGTTGTAATATCTTCTGATAATCTCTTGTTCTGACGCTTTTTTGCATACTTCGTCATTAATAATACAGTAACCCGCCATATTGACACCCATATCAGTGGGTGATTTATAAGGCGCATACCCAAGAATCTTTTTAAACATCGCATTTAGAACCGGAAAAACATTGATGTCACGGTTATAATTAACGGTTGTTTCTTTATAAGCTTCCAGATGAAATGGATCGATCATATTCAGATCGTTCAAATCCGCTGTTGCAGCTTCATATGAAAGGTTAACGGGATGTTTTAGCGGCAAGTTCCAGATTGGAAATGTCTCAAACTTAGCGTAGCCGGCTTCGACACCTTTCAAGTGGTCGTGGTATAACTGTGAAAGGCAAGTCGCCATCTTTCCGCTGCCCGGGCCGGGTGCCGTTACCACCACAAGCGGCTTTGTGGTTTTGATATAATCATTTTTTCCAAAACCCATCTCGGATAAAATAAATGGCACATTCGTCGGATAATCAGGTATATGATAATGGAAATAGACCTTTATTTCATGTTGCTCCAGGTATCGTTTAAAATTATCAGCTGCTTGTTGACTGCTGTATTGGGATATTACTACACTCCCAACATACAAGCCTTCACCCCGAAATGCATCGATTAACCGCAAAACATCTGCAGCGTACGGTATACCGATATCACTTCTAAGCTTGTTTGCTTCTATATTGGCGGCATTAATGACGATTACGATTTCAGTTTTATCGGCCATGGTTTTCAACAACCGGATTTTGCTATCCGGTTCAAAACCTGGAAGTACACGAGAGGCATGATTATCATCAAACAGCTTACCGCCAAACTCGAGATACAGCTTGCTTCCGAACTGTTCTATCCGATCCATTATTTTTTGCGACTGCATTTTTAAATATTTATCATTATCAAACCCGATTTGGAACATGGTTCCTCCCCAAAAACTTTCTCTTAGATTATCTCTTGATCATGGGCTATCATATCACATATTAAGTCTACTCTCCATTGGATTTGATTTTTTATGAGTAAAACCCAATTGCTTAATTATAAAACAGATCGGGTATCTTTAGTTTATACAATTTGGATAGGCTGTGAAGGCGCTGCTTTAAGAGGTGAGTATTCGGTAGACTTTTACAAATTTGCCCGTATTCTATGGAAAATATGAAGGAGGAAATTATGAAAGAAATGCAATTCTCAATCGAAATATATGCCTCTAAAGAAAAAGTCTGGACAACACTTTGGGGAGATATGACATTCCGTGACTGGGCAAGTATTATTGACGAAGGCACATATATGAAGGGCATAATGGAAGAAGGAAATACAATCCAGTTTATATCATCTGTGGGTGGTTATGGTGTGACAAGTCTGATAGAGAAACTTACTCCAAATGAGTTTGTATCATTCAGGCACAGTGTAGACACAAAAGAACGTGGGCAGCAGGAACGCGAAAAAGAGTGGACGGGTGGGATAGAGCGTTATTCCCTTACTGAAAAAAATGGAGTTACTACATTAACTGTTAAGACCGATATTCCACAAGAACAAGAAGAAACATTTCGTATTAGGTTTCCCAGAGCTCTAAACCGTATTAAAATACTAACGGAATCACACTGCAATGCTTAAACACTGCAATTTCTCAACTCTGTGATAGCCGCATGTCATGAACAGGCTCTTTTCGTTTTCCACTTATCCGGAAAAATCGAAGCAAGACAACGTCGCTTCCGTCATGATATAATTCATGCTGTTGCCGCTTTTGTGGCGTCACTTCTTTATAACAGTGAGGTTTATACATGAACGAAAAAGAGGTACGGGAGATCCGGCGCCGTTTCAAGCCCGATAAAAGTATGATCGGCAACGTATACGGCTGTTATGTCAATGAGGACAGAAAAATTGTCGCTACGTTTGAAGAATTCCTTTCCAGCATGCCGCAGGAGGAATCAGAACGCTTTCTTTCCCTTCTGAAGAAGTCTTTGTCTGGTTCTTTAGGAAAGAATCTTGTCAATATAGAGTTCAGTACAAAACAGGTGATGGACAGCGACGAGCATAGGCTGCTGTCAATGCTCCGCCAATCCGGGCTGAAGAATTCGGATATGCTGCAAACATACTACCAGCGGGTCATCGAAACGCTGAACATGCAGAGCAACTATCTCATTCTCCTGACCCACGACGTATATGCTGTGCCTTACAAGGCCAAGGACGATGAGATACAGAAGGAAGCTTCCGACGAGGAATTCAGCTACATCCTTTGCAGCATATGCCCGGTGAAACTGACCCCGGCGGAGCTGAGTTACCAACTCGCGGAGAACCGCTTCCACACCACCTCACAGGGTTATGTGGTGTCTGCACCCGAACTGGGATTCATGTTCCCGGCCTTCGATGACAGAGCCGCCAATATTTACGGCGCATTGTACTATATGAAGAACGCCGCGGAGAACCATCAGGAGTTTGTCGATGCGGTGTTCCATGTAGAGCCGCCCATGCCCGCCGCAGCGCAGAAGGAGATGTTTCAAGCCATTTTGGCGGAAACACTCAAGGAGGAGTGCAGCCTTGAGGTGGTACAGGCTGTCCATGAGCATTTAAGTGAAATGATCGACCGGCACAAGGAAAACAGGGAACCCGAGCAGCTGCTGCTCTCGCAAAGGGAACTCGGCGCTGTGCTGCAGGAGTGCGGTGTATCCGAAGAGTATGTTCAAGCTTTTGCCACTACATTTGACGCGCATTTTGGTGAGGATGCCCAGCTTCCGCCAGCAAACGTCATAGACAAAAAACAGTTTGTGATCCGCACGCCGGATGTGGTGATCAAGGTTGATCCGGAGCGGAGCGATCTTATCGAAACTCGGGTGATCAACGGAAGCAGGTATATCCTGATTCCCGCGGATGAGGGTGTGGAGGTCAATGGGGTAAGCGTGCGGATCGGCACGGAGAATTGAATTTAGCCGGATATTATCAAAGCCCGATACTGGCCATATGAGGCCCGGTATCGGGCTTTTGCTATGCCAGAGGCTTCACTTTTTAGAATAGAGTTCACCGCCAAGGCTTGCTAATATCAGCGCGCGATTGGCCTTCGAAAGGTGGTGGGGTGGGAGATTGACCAATATTTCCAGCACTTTTGTTTGACACCTTTACAACCCCCGCGCGTCATATTACCATAACAACAGACGGTGCAAAGGGGGATACTGAATGGGCGCGGGTGGCAAGGGAACGGGGAAGATCGGGCGGATGATCCGCGCGGGGCTGCTGCTGCTTGCGCTCGCGGGGTTGCTCATACTCGGCCGCACGCTGTTCGTGGTGTTCGAGGATCCCATGCAGGCGTTTAGATCCCCCCGGCCCGCCGGTACTGCCGTTATGCCTGCGGCGACTGCGGCCGTACCGGCTGCTACGCCAGCCGTTACAGCAACTCCGGGCGTTATGCCGACCGTAACACCCACCGCTACGGCGGTCCCTACCCCCGCACCCACACCTGCGAATTTAGAGTATATGAGCCAGCGCGTGAACATACTGCTCGTGGGATACGACAGCAGCCCCGAGCGCACGGTGGAGGAGAGCGATGTCTACCGCGACGAAAGCAACGACTTCCGGTCAGACGTGCTTATGCTGCTGACGGTCAATTTCGGGGAAAAGAGCGTGGACCTCATTTCCGTCCCGCGTGACAGCTATGCGCCCATTTACAACGACGGGGGCGAGCTTTACAGCAAAAACGGCAAATGGAAGATCAATGCCGCGTTCGCCAAGGGTGGCAGCGACGGCAAGCGCGGCTACAAATTTGCCATGCAGACGGTGTCAAAGCTGCTCGGCGTGCCCATCGATTACTACGCGGGCGTGGACATGGACGGGCTCAAAGGTGTGGTCAACGCCATGGGCGGTGTGTATTACGATGTTGACCTGACCATACGCCTCAATGGCCGCACACTGCGCCCCGGCTATCAGAAGCTCAACGGGCAGGATGTGCTCGATTATGTGCGCGCGCGCAAGGGCATCAGCACCGACACGGGCCGCAATGACCGCCAGCAGCGCATACTCTTCGCCATATTCGAGCAGTTGAAGAGCAAGGATCAGCTCCAAAACTTCCCCAAGATATACCGCTCCATCAAGAAATATCTGCACACCAACCTGACCACAGAACAGGTGGCGGCAATTGCCGCATTCGGCATGCAATTGAGCATGGACGATATCCATCGCCACACACTTGAGGGCGAATACCGCAGCAACACGCCCTATTCCAGCGCGAACTATTACCTTATTGACAACGAGAAGCTCGCTGAGCTTATCAAAAGTATTTACGGCATCGACATCGCGGTGAACCCGCGCTACGACATCCACTACGTGCTCGCAGACATCGAGGCAAGGGCAGCGCGCTCCGATGTATCGGATGCGGAATACCTGCTCGCACGCCCTAAGGTCAAGGCGGCGTTCTCCGCCGACACTGAGGGACAATACCCGGCAGGAACTCCTGCCCGAGCACTCTTCGAACAGATCGTAAGGCTGCGAGCGCTGTCCGCCCGCGCCGAAAATGCCGATCTCGATGTTCCGTTTGATGTGCGTGCCATCCATGCCGCCCAGTCTTTCCTCTACACGCAAATGCTCGCGCTGTGCGAGGCCGCCAATATCTCACAGCGTGATGTGAGCAAATCCCGCCTGCCCGAGGCCGTTTACAGCTCCCTGCCCGAGCGCTCCGCCACGCCCGCACCTACGGCGGCGACCCCGGCCGCCTAGCGCCTCCGTAGCAATCAAAGGCTTTTACAATTGAAAGACGTGGTTATAACGCCTATAATAAAGTTTCTATTTTCCAGGAAAACACAAAGCTGCCCCTATGATCAAAATGCTATCATAGGGGCTCTCTTATTTTTGGGAAAAAGGTGTGTGGCAGGGATGGAGCCTGAACAACAGCGTTCCTGTTATTCCACAATCTTGCGAATTGTGTACTTGCCGTTGACATACGCCCAGTTCTGCGCGAACGGGCGCATCACGGTCCAGTACCCGGCGCCAAGCAGGCGGTTTTCGTCAATCAGGTTCCACTTTGCCTGGATGCTGCGCACATCCTCAAACCACACCACATGCCGGATGCCTTCCTCATTGGTATAGTAGAAGAAGGGCGACTGCGATCTCTCATCGAACTGTATTTCCGCTTGGTACTGCGAGGCGATCTGCACGGCAAACTGGTTGCCTATAGAGGGTGCTATGGTGGTACCGCGTTCGTACGGCAGCCGCCATACATAGCCGTAGTTGGGGATGCCCATGAATATCTTTTCTGTAGGAATTACGGTTACGGCGTAGGACACCACGCGCCGTACCTGGTCGAGGGGTGCTACGGCCATGGGTGGCCCGTGAGAGAAGCCCCACTCGTATGTCATCAGCAGCACGGTGTTGGCGATGGCGCCAGCGCGCGGGTAATCGTGCGCCTGGTAAAGCAGGCCGAGCTGTTCGCCCGAAATCTTGGGCGCAAGGTCCACGTTGACGGTAAAGCCCTCCGCGTTGAGGCGCGCGGTGATGTTGCGTAAAAACTCTATGAACGCATCCGCATCCTCGGGGTTGATGTACTCGAAATCCACGTCCAGGCCAAGGTAGCCTTTTTGCCACATCGTTTGTATGATTTTGTCTATGACCGCGTTCTGGAAGGCGGTATCCTGAAACAGCAGGCTTGCGCGCTCGCCGCTGAAGGCGCCGTCCTCCGTGATGGAGGACAGCAGCATGATGGGCGCTACGCGGAATTGGTACGCCATGTTGATGAGGGGCTGGTCATCGATTTCAATGAGCTCGCCCGTCTCGGTAAAGCCGTAGCCGAATATGGTAAGCGTCGTTAAAAACGGCAGCGTGCGCAGCAGCACGTTGGTGTTGATGTGCGGGTAGGCGTACCCGTTGATGGAAACCTCCCGCGTGCGCTCGCCGCGGTAGCGTATGGTAATCTGTTCTCCGGGGCGAAGCACGGGCTGGGTGGTAAGCTGCGGATTGTTTTGCTGCAGCGTGAGCACCGTGGTGCCGTACTGCGCGGCAATCTGTGTAAGCGTCTCGCCCTGCTGTATGGTATGGACTGTCTCCGGGAACTGTATGAGAAGCGCCTGTCCCACAGCCAGTACGTTCTGGTTTTCCAGCCCGTTGTCGGTAATGATCTTCTGCGGGGATACGT
>JAEXTB010000295.1 GCA_023453725.1 Bacillota bacterium
CACCCAAGCCGACGCCTACCCCGACGCCAACTCCCACGCCCTCGCCTACCAAAAGGCCCACGCCCCGGCCGACGCCGACCGAGACGCCAATACCCACGCCTTCCCCCACGCCGAGGCGTACGCCAAGACCCTCTGAACCCGAGCCTCAGCCCACACCCGTGCCAACGCCGGAACCCACTCCTGTGCCGACAGCTGAGCCTACCCCGGAAACAACGGACTCTCCCGGCTAAAGGCAAACTACGTGTTTGATATAACATAACGGCGTCAATTTGGACAGATAAAAGGTGCTGAAAAGGCGTCTCTTTTTCCATTGCCAATTGAAAAGGGTGGCTTTTTTCCCGCATACGGTGTAATATGATATGGCGTCGCGCAAAGCGCGCGGTTTCAAACAGATAACTGGAGGCTTTCATGGATAAAAGGCCCATCGGCATATTCGACAGCGGCTTGGGCGGTGTATCCACACTGCGCCAGGCCTTACATATGCTCCCAAAGGAAGATTTCTTATATTATGGAGACAACCAGAATGCGCCATACGGCTCGCGCAGCGTCGAGGATATTTTTGCGCTGTCCAGCAACGCAGTGCGCTATTTTATTGATCGCGATGTAAAGGCCGTATTGCTTGCGTGCAATACATCCACTGCCGTAGCGCTTTCCACGCTGCAGAAGGAATCCCCAATCCCCATTGTAGGCATTGAGCCTGCTATATTGCCCGCTGCCCAAACGCCGGGCAATGGCATCATTCTCATGATGGCCACCCGCGCGACCGCCACTCACCCAAGATACCTGGCGCTCCATGCATCTTTATCCAATGCGGATCGGGTAAAGAATATCCCTTGCAGCGCAGAGTTTGTGCGCCGCGTGGAGGCCAATCACTTTGCCTGGGAAGACTATCAGGACATCTTGTCCGAGACGTTAGCTTCCTATGAGGGAGAACAGGTGGATGGAATTGTGCTTGGCTGTACGCACTACCTGTTTTTCCAAAATCATATTGCCTCGTACGCGGCCAAACATTTTGTCGGGACGCCGCGGTTTTTCGATGGCGGGCAAACGGCAACCGAAACATTGCGGCAGGTACTGCGCGAAAAGGATTTGGATAACACGCAGGGGATTGGCAGCGTGTCCTTCTACACCAGCGGGGACCCGGACACCTATCGTCCTCGGTTTGAGGCGCTCCTGAACCAGCCGATGCAAATTGAAGGAATTGATCTGTGACTTGAAAATTCATCTATATAAAGCAATGCAAGAGGGCTCCGGCCCTCTTTTTTATTCCTCCCAGGCTGCCGCCATGTGCGTCTTCATCAGCATCTGCCAGGTTGCCCCGTCCACAACACCCGATACGGGCAGCCCCCGCTGCTGCTGAAAGCGCCGTACATCCGCGGCCGTAGAAGCGGAAAAACAGCCAGTCAGGCCGGAAGAAGAAAACCCGTGCAGAAGCAGTGCGTCCTGCAGAACAAATACGTGAACGCCCAGCATTCCCTGCTCCAACCGTGGATATCCCCCGCAAAGACTGGCCGGAGGCAAAATGCTCTTTTCCGCATGCACCCAGCCCGGAGTCGTAAACAACGGCTCGATACTTTGAAACCCTGCAACCCCCAACGCGCAGCGCGCAATGGAGAGTTGGCTCCCGCTGGTAAGATGATAGCCAAAATCAAACGCCAGCCCCGCATAGTGCGGGGATTGCCCCACATGGGAGCCTTCCGCCACACGCCGGAACGCATAACGCACAGGGCATTTTTTTTGATAAGCCATCAGCTTTTCAGCGGCGGCTACCGCCCGGACATCCGTCCATATAATTGGCGATTCGCTTTTTCCCCGAAACGCCCGTACGCTTAACATACCGTTTATACTGCCCGGCATCGGTTCCTCGGGCCTTGGGTCCCGTATGATCCATTCCCCGGATTGCGGATCGAAAACAAAGACCATGTCGTGAAGCCACCCCCTGCCTTGGTATGTACACCCTTTTTTAGTGTATGACCACAGCGCATGAACGGTGAAAGACGTCCCCTTATGGCAATGGCAGACCCAAAGACGTACATAAGGTTTTCAACCGATACTCCGGATCGATTTTGCCTTTTTTGTCGGCAGCCCTCAGGCCGATAGAATACCCGCATATCAGATGAACAAAACTATTCGCAATTTTTCATGCCAGAAAAACCCGCCGATAAGGCTCCGGGACTTCTTATGGCGTAAGCAATCCGCATTGCGCATTCCCCCATCAGGCGGTATAATGCTATTAATATGTGGAAAGCTGCCCTTTTGGGGCCGTTTTTCTGCTGAAACGACATCCATATCGCTCAATATATGGATACAGTGCCGTATCATGCCGCGCTCATCCGCGCTGATATATTTTTTTGTAGAGAGGTTTGAAAGGGGTATGCAGCACATTTTAACGCTCAATGCCATATCGGATGCAATCTATGAGGCGCTCAAATCCGACCGTTATGTCGTTTCCGACCACGAAGAGGATCCCGCTGCCATATTGGTCCGCAGCGCGGACTGCAGAAAAAGGCCGTTCAATCCCTCGCTTCTGGCCATTGCCCGCGCAGGCGCAGGAGTCAACAATATCCCAGTTGAGCAATGCACGCAAGCCGCCATTGCGGTATTCAATACCCCGGGCGCAAACGCGAATGCCGTTAAGGAGCTTGCGCTTTGCTGTATGCTGCTTGCTTCGCGCAATGTGCTCGAAGGCGTCGCCTGGGCCAACGATCTTTCCGGCGACGACATTTCACTGCAAGTGGAACAGGGCAAGCGCAAGTTTGTAGGCAGCGAGCTTGCAGGCAAAAAGCTTGCGGTCATTGGGCTTGGAGCGATCGGCGTCATGGTCGCAAACGATGCGGACGCCATCGGTATGCAGGTTTACGGATATGACCCTTTCATTTCCGTCGAACATGCATGGGGCCTTTCCCGTACGGTATGCCGCGCGGGTTCTTTGGAAGAGATGCTCCCCAACTGCGATTATGTCACCATACATGTGCCTTTGATGGACGCAACACGGAACTTTATCAACGCCCGCACGCTTGCCATGATGAAGCCCGGCGCAATTTTATTGAACCTTGCGCGCGGCGAGCTTGTGGATACCGCAGCCGTACTTTCTGCGGTGGAAGCGGGCGCACTTTCCCGGTATGTGACGGACTTCCCGGAAGCCGCTCTACTGAACCGGCCCAATATCATCTGCGTGCCGCACCTTGGCGCCACCACACCCGAGAGCGAAGAAAACTGCGCGCGCATGGCTGCGCGGGAACTCGACGAATACTTGACCTACGGCAATATCACCAACAGCGTCAACCTGCCGCAATGCGTAATGGGCCCTTCCGGCTCCTACCGCGTGTGCGCGCTGCATCGGAACATCACCAATATGGTGGGACAAATTACCGCGATCATTGCGGCGGCAGACGGCAATATTACCAACATGATCAACAAAAGCCGCGGGGATATCGCGTATTCCATACTGGATCTTGACAATCCCCTTCCCGCACAGGCGCACGCACGCCTGAATGAAATTGAAGGCATGCTGCGCGTGCGCACATTCTGCCTGAATCCTGACCTCTGCTAAACGCCCGAACAGGCTTAAAGTTTTGCTGCTTGGCATTACGCCAAAGAACATCACCGGAGGCAATGTATGAAACAATACCCAAACACCATAGGCGTTGAGGTACCCAACGTGCTTCTCCCCAAGGCCAATGCGGATTTTTCCAAATGGGCAGTTGTCGCGTGCGATCAGTACACCTCCCAGAGAGAGTACTGGGAAGAAGCCGGAGCATATATTGATGGTGAACCCTCCACGCTCAACCTGATCCTCCCCGAAGCATACCTTGGTAAGCCCGGCGAAGCTGAGCGGATCGCTGCCATACAGGCCAGCATGCGAGAGTATCTCCGGCAAGGCGTGTTGGAGGAACAGGAAAGTGGTTTTGTGTTTGTGCGCCGCCAGGCCGAAGGCAAGGAGCGCCTGGGGCTGGTGTTAGCGCTGGATCTGGAGCAGTACGACTATAAAAAGGGCGCTACCACGCTTATCCGCGCTACGGAAGGCACGATTGTGGACCGTATTCCGCCAAGGCTCCGTATCCGCGAAGGTGCCCCGCTGGAATTGCCGCACATACTCGTTCTCATTGACGATCCAAACCGTACCGTGATTGAACCGCTTGCAGCAAAGACCGCAGGTATGAAACGGCTCTACGACACCGACCTTATGAAGGGCGGCGGACATGTAAGCGGACATCTGGTAAATAGCAGCGAGGACATCACGGCCGTGCTCGAAGCGTTAGCACGACTGACCGACAAAACCGCGTTTGAAGCCAAATACGGCGCGGGCCATGCGCCCCTGCTGTTTGCGATGGGGGACGGCAACCATTCCTTTGCCACTGCAAAGGCCGCCTGGGAGAACATGAAAAGGACGCTCTCCCCCGCCGAACAAGAGACCCACCCCGCCCGCTACGCTTTGGTGGAAATTGAAAACGTGCATGACGACGGCATTGTATTTGAGCCCATACAC
>JAEXTB010000068.1 GCA_023453725.1 Bacillota bacterium
CCCCCCCCCCTAAAATCTACGTTAACCGTTCAATTGTTTCCACAGCTTGGTGGTCAATTCCAGCGTCTTGGCGTTTACGGCTTCTTCATCGCAGCACAGGAGCTCCCTGTCCTTCATCAGCACGCGGCCGTTTGCCACCGTGTGGATGCACTGCTTGCCGCACATGCCGAACATGATGTGTCCATCCGCGTTGAAGGAACCAAAGGGCGTGTAAGTCTTGTAATCAAATACCGCGACGTCCGCTGCCGCTCCGGGTTCGAGTACGCCGATAGGTGTTTTGAACTCACGCGCACCGATTTTGCGGTTGCCGTCAAAGAGCATGGAGGTCACTTCCATCCAGCCCACATTGGGCAGGCAGGCGTTGTGCTTCTGGATGCAGTTGGCGACCTTGAGGCTTTCGATCATATCGTTGGTATAAGCGTCGGTGCCAAGGCCAAGGAGAATGCCCTTTGCATACATCTGCAGCACGGGCGAGCAGCCGACGGCGTTTGACATGTTGCTTTCCGGGTTGTTGACCACCATGGTGTTTGTGGCCTTTAACAGATCCATCTCCGCGGGGCTCATATGGATGCAATGCCCCGCAATTGTCTTTTCGCCCAGGATGCCCATATCATGCAGGCGGTGGACGGTGCGCTTGCCGTAATTTTGCAGGCTGTCGTACACGTCGTTCATGCCTTCCGCTACATGGATATGGAAGCCGGCGCCCGCGGGTTTTTCCTGTACACACTTTTCCAGCGTCTTGTCGGAAAGCGTGAATGCTGCGTGCAGGCCGAACATGCCTTTTACCATATCGCTCGTGTCTTTTTGCGCGTAGCGGATGAAATCTGCATTTTCCTTGATGGCGGCATCGCACTTTTCTTTGCCGTCGCGGTCGGAAACCTCATAGCACAGGCAGGTGCGCACGCCCAGCTCTTTTGCGACATCGGCGATGGCAAAGAGGCTGCCTTCAATCTCGCCGTAGCTTGCGTGGTGGTCATAAAGGGTAGTGATGCCGTTTTTGATGCTGTCAATATACGTCTGGTAAGCGGAATACCGCGTACCCTCCACATCGAGATGGCGGTCGATATTCCACCACATACCATCGAGTATTTCATAAAAGTTCGTGGGGTTGTAGCCGTTGATCGAGAGGCCGCGGGCGAACGCGCTGTAGATATGGCTGTGCGCGTTGATGAGGCCGGGCATAATCACGCCGCCGTGCGCATCCAAGAACTCTGCCTCAGGGTATTGCTGCCGGAGCGCCGCGGTTTCGCCAACCGCCTGAATGAGGCGTCCATCGCACAAAACCGCACCGTTTTCTAAATAAGTACCGCTTTGGTCCCTTGTCAAAAGCTTTCCGTTGCCAATAAGCAGCATACGTATTCCTCCTTTTACCTTTGAATGCGCGATTTGGTTTGAAATTATTCCTGAAAAGAAAAAAGAGCGCCGCCCCGTTTTAGAGGGGGAACACTCACCGCAAACCCTTAGTCAGGGCTCAGCTTGAGTGATAGTCAAAGCCCGTGCGCGCGGCACTTCCTTTCAGCTATCAGTCAAATTTTCAATTGTAGTTGCTTTTATGGTATTATATCATGCGTATAATTGCTTTCGCAAGGGGATTCCCCGGCGCGGCACAAAAATTTTTAGGGGGAAGCAAAAAATGTTTGCTTCGGAGTGGCGTATCGGAAAGGACTCTGACGCGCTGGCCATCCGCAGAGCCGTATTTGTTGAGGAACTCGGTCATCCCGGGGATGCTGTGTTCGATGCGTTTGATGAATATGCCGCGCAGTTGGTGGTGCGGGTCGATGATGTACCCATCGCCTCCGCACGGTTGTATCCAGGCTACGATGGCGTCATGCTTTCTCATATTTGTGTGCTCAGAGCGTACCGTGGCCAGGGTTTTGGTGATCTCTGTACAAGGCAGGCGCTCTACAAAGCGCAGAACATGGGTGTGCCCCGCGTATTTGCGGATGTGCCGGAGCGGTACGTCGTTTATTATGCCGCGTTCGGGTTCCGTGAACTGGGCGCACCGGAAACAGGGATGGTCAAAATGGCTGTAGAGACGGACGGCATACTCTGGCATCCTTCCTGTAAGACGGATGCGGCACAATAGAAGCAGGCTACTAACAAACCCTCTCGGAATTCTCCTTTTAACCCACGAAACACCCGCTGATAAAGCCTCAAGACTTTATCAGCGGACTAAGAAAGGACAACCATGCAGCTGCCTTCGGAATTTGAAGCGCGCATGCAAGCGCTGCTGGGCGATGAATATCCCGCTTACCGCGCGGCGGTAGAAGAACCGCCCAGGCGCGGGTTGCGGGTCAACACGCTCAAAATAGGAGTGGAAGAATTTTTAAAAACAGCGGAACTCCCGCTGATGCCCACAGGGCTTGTACCGGAAGGGTTTTTGCTGACGGAAGAAGTGGAGCGCATCGGCGCGTATCCGCTGCACCGGGCGGGCCTTTTCTATATGCAGGAACCTTCCGCCATGCGTACAGCGGCAGCGTTAGCGCCAAAACCCGGGATGCGCGTGCTGGACCTTTGCGCAGCGCCGGGCGGCAAAGCGGGGCAGCTTGCGGCATATTTAAGCGGGCAGGGCACTCTGGTTGCCAACGAGGTTGTGCCTAACCGCACGGCGGTGCTTGCGGGCACATTGGAGCGTCTTGGGGTAAGGAACGCGCTTATCACGAGCATGCAGCCCGAGCCCTTGTGCAACCTGCTTAAAGAGTATTTTGACGCGGTGCTGGTCGACGCCCCTTGCAGCGGAGAGGGCATGTTCCGCAAGGAGCCGCAGGCAATCCTTGATTGGTCTGTGGCACATGTAGAGGCGTGCGCGCTGCGTCAGGCGGGGATATTGGATGCCGCCGCAATCGCGCTTAGGCCGGGCGGCAGGCTTGCGTATTCCACCTGTACGTTTTCAAGGGAAGAAAACGAGGATACCATACGGGCGTTCATTGCCCGCCATCCGGCGTTTACATTGCTGCAGGAGGAACGGCACTTTCCGCATAACAGCGTAGGGGAAGGCCATTATATCGCCCTGCTGCAAAAAGATGGAGGAAAGGAACAAGCGCATATCCTGGCAGACATAAAGCCTCTGCCCAAAGAAACGAAAGCGGCTTGGGAGGCGTTCGTTGCGCAAACAATGGTAGTAAGACCGGAAGGCATTCCGCTGCTGCTGTCCGACGGCAGGCTGATGCTGCTGCCGGAGGAAACGCCAGCCCTCTATGATCACCTGTTTTTGAAAAGCGCGGGTGTACACGCGGCGGATTATAAAAACGGGCGGTTTACACCCGCACACGCGCTTGCGCTGGCCTACCCCGCCGAGGCGTTCCGATTAAAAATTGGACTGAATGAACAAGAATTGTCGTCCTATTTCCTGGGAAATACGCTGAGTATTCCGGAAGATGGGACAGGC
>JAEXTB010000105.1 GCA_023453725.1 Bacillota bacterium
GCTCAAGGGCATGGCTGTTTATCTGGGCATAGACGCGGGAACCACCAAGATCAAGGCGGCGCTGATGGAGGAAGACCGTATTCTGGCATTCTCCGAACGCAATGCCCAAGTGCTTTCTCCTTTTCCGTGCGCCTGTGAGATGGATATGGAGGCGCTGTGGCGCCTGCTGTGCGACGTAACAATGGAACTGCGCGAAAAGGCGCGTGAAGAATGGCAAAGACTCAGCGGCGTGGCGATATGCGCCCAAGGGGACGGCATGTGGCCGATAGACGCAAACGGTAAACCCGTTGGAAACGCCATTCTTTGGAACGATACGCGCGCGCGCAGGGCGGGCATTGAGAATGACCAGGAGATGAGCGATTTCTTAGTCTCCCGCTGTTCCACTGCGCTTTTTGCGGGCGCGTATCCCGTTATTTTGCAGTGGCTCAAGCGGGAAGCCCCGCGCGACTATGAACGCATCGCGCATGTGTTTCATTGCAAGGATTGGCTGAACTTCCGGCTGACCGGCGTGATTGCCTCGGATTACTCGGATCAGTCCACAGCCTCCATCAATATTTTCAATAAGGGTTATGTGCAGGAACTGTTCGACAAGCTGGACATCCCGGAAATGAAAGCGGCGTTGCCGGAACTTTACCCGAGCACGCATGTGCTGGGCTGTGTGACGGAGCAGGCGCACAAAGAAACCGGCCTGCCTGTGGGATTGCCCGTTGTAACAGGATGTATCGATGTTGCGGCGGTCGCATTGGGCGTGGGCATGCGAAACGCAGGCGACGGGTGCTGTATCCTCGGCACCACGCTTTGCTGCGAGATGCTGCTTGATGCAGCGCAGGTTGATGTTTCCGATACCAACGGCAGCGCGCTGTGCAGCGTCCTATCTGGCAAATACAACCGGGTGATGGCCGCCAACAGCGGAACGGCCTCCATTGACTGGGTACGACAACTTCTTTGTCCCGAGCTTAGCTATGCCGAGATCGGCGAAATGGTTTCAAAGGTACCGGCAGGCAGCAACGGCGTGCTGTTTCACCCTTATTTATACGGCGAGCGAGCACCGTTCCGCGACCCGTCCGCATGCGGCGGTTTTTACGGGCTGCGCGCCGATCATACAAGAATGGATCTGATGCGTGCCGCACATGAGGGCATGGCGCTGTCGCTTCGCGATTGTTTTGAACACCTGCCGAAGTCCGAAGGTTTACTGTACCTTTCGGGCGGCGGTGCGCAAAGCGACTTTACCTGCCAGCTCATTGCCGATACGCTCAATAAAACCGTACTTCGCCCCGTCAGCAGGGAATTGGGCATACAGGGAATCATGAAGACCGCGCGCATGGCGCTGGAGAACGGTTCCCCGGAAGATGCCTGCGGCGACTGCACAAGTTTTTATCCGGATGCCGGGGTGCATCAGACAATGAATAAGCTCTATGAAGATTTTACAAAGCTGCGCAAGCAAGCCCCCCACTGGAATGCCCGCTAGAAGCGGATTGCGTATGGCTTGACCGTACGTTTAGATAAGAATTTTTATTAGCAGGAAAAGGAGAAAAGGTATGCGTGCATTGGTAAAGACCAAGATCGAGCCGGGCAATTTTCATCTGATGGAGATCGAAACCCCCGTTCCCGGACCGGACCAGGTCAGGATTAAGATCAAACGTGCCGGTATCTGCCAGACGGATGTCGTGTATATAAACGAGGGCGGCTTCGCGCTGCATCCCCCCGTTGTGCTTGGCCATGAGGTTTCGGGTGTTGTGGATATGGTGGGGTCCAATGTGGACAACATCAAGGTAGGCGACCGTGTGCTCTCGCAGACGACTTACCATGTATGCGGCCATTGCCGTTTCTGCAAGCGCGGCGAGTTCAACCATTGCCCGGAACGCAAAGGAATCGGTTCTGCTGCGAACGGTGCATTTGCCGAATATGTCGTCACATGGAAAGGCAGCGTCATGAAAATGCCCGACAGCATGACGTTTGATCAGGCAGCCTCCATTGAACCGCTTTCGTGCGGCGTGCATGCGCTGACCGAGCGTACACAGTGTGGTGTGAACGATGTTGTTGTTGTACTGGGACCTGGCCCCATCGGGCTGTATGCCGCACAGGTTGCAAAGGCACAGGGCTCGTATGTTATCATAGCCGGGCTTACGCATGACGTGCCGCGTATGGAACTTGCACTCAAATTGGGCATCGATCTTTCCGTAGATATCCAGAAGGAAGATCTCGGCCTGATCTGCAAGGAACTCACTGGCGGTTATGGCGCCGACGTTGTTGTGGAAGCCACGGGCTCGAACAAAGCGGTAGATCTTGCAATGAATGTCATCGCTCGCCGCGGTACGTTTGTGCCTATGGGCGTATTCAATCATACAATTGATGTGGATTTCCACAATATTAAGAAGAAGGAACTCACCGTGCAGGGCTCGCACGCGCAGATCCCCACCTCCTGGGAAAAGGCCATCCGGCTGGTTCGCCTGGGCAAGGTAAATGTGGATGCGATCATTTCCCATGTCTTCCCGATGAGCCAGTGGGAAGAGGCCTTTGAGGTGGTAAAGAGCAAACAGGGCCTTAAAGTGATGATCGATCCCGAACGCTAAGACATATAGAAACGGAAGTGAATGGCATGCCCATGAATATCGAACAGGCAGCCCGTATGGCATTTGCTGGGCTGGACACAGTGGAAGCAGAGCGCCTTGCAGGGCTTGCTTCTGAGGAAGCTGCAGCGAAAACTGTTCATGAGGAGCTCGTACCCCAAGGCTTGCCAGCCGGAGAGGCGGCATTGCTTGGTGCCGCGCTTGGCGTGCGTTTCGCCGGAGAGCTGCCGCATTATTTGTGCAAGGCGCTTGCAACCTGCATTCAAGCTACGGAGCTGAAAGGGCAGGAACTGCGCGCATACGTGCGCGAACGCTACGCCCTCCAACGTACGCCCGAGATGGTACAGCTTATCAGTACACAGCTTGAAAGGCTGCGGCAGGGAACATTCTTTGAGGAACCCTGCAGGGTGGAGATGATTAAGTCCGCCTACCGCGACGGATTCTATTACGAGAAGCATTGCCGCGGCTGCGCGCAGTGCACGATCGCGGCGATGTTCAAAATCAGCGGCAAAGAGGAAACACACCTCTTCCGTGCGGCAAACGGATTCGCCGCAGGCATGGGCCTGTTTGGTGACGGCGTCTGCGGCGGCTATGCGGGCGGTTTGCTGTTTATGGGTACATACGCTGGCAGGCGCTTTGAGTTTTTTGACAATGACAAAGAGGAAAAAGACCAGAGTATGCACCTTGCCGATTTGCTGCATACCCGTTTTATCGAGACATACGGAACCGTGATCTGCCAGGATATCCACAGGGAGATTTTCGGCAGGCCGTTCTTTATCCGGGACGCGGCCGAAAAAGCAGCCTTCGAGGAGGCTGGCGCACATACGGCGGATAAATGTACCGCCGTCGTCGCTACCGCCGCCGCATGGACGGCAGAGATACTCCTTGACGAAGGATACTTGACCTGCTGACCTGCTGACCTGCTGAGCGCGGAAAAGGAGAAACATATGCAAAAGAAGATCGTCATCGTAGGCGGCGTAGCGGGCGGAGCGTCAACAGCTGCCCGCTTGCGCCGGCTGGATGAGTTTGCCGAGATCATCCTCTTTGAAAAAGACACGTATATTTCGTTTGCGAACTGCGGCCTGCCCTACCATATCGGTGGGGTGATCGCGGAGCGCAAGGACCTCATTGTGCAGTCTCCCGAAGCCATGCGTGCGCGTTTTCGCATCGATGTGCGCACACACAGCCGTGTTGCTTCAGTCGATACGGCGCGCAACGTTGTACGTGTACAAAGCGCGGAGCGCGGCGAATATGAGGAAAGCTATGACGCGCTGGTGCTCTGCCCCGGCGCTGAACCTGTTGCGTTATTCGGGCAGGGCATGGAACGTGTGTTCACGCTCAGAACCATAGATGATACCGACAGAATCAACGAGTTCGTTGCCGCGCAGGGCGTGCAGACGGCGGCAATACTCGGCGGTGGTTTTATTGGTGTGGAAATGGCAGAAAACCTGCGCATGCGCGGTGTCGCCGTGCGCCTGATTGAGGCCATGGATCATGTCCTTGCGCCGTTTGACGCCGATATGGCCGCGATTGTACACAAGGAGCTAAAGTCCCACGGCGTGGAACTGACGCTTTCTCAAAAGGTGACCGCCTTGGAAGCCGCGGGTAACGCTGTACGCATTACGCTTGATGACGGATCCTCCTTTGAAACGGACTTGGTGGTGAGCGCCATAGGCGTACGCCCGGCGACAGAGTTCCTCAAAGGCTCCGGCATTGCACTTGGCCCCAAGGGCCATATCATTACCGACGCGTATATGCGTACCAATGTCGCAAACGTATACGCGGCGGGCGACGCCGCCCAGATTACGGATTATGTAACGGGGCTTGCTGCGGCAATTCCGCTTGCGGGGCCAGCCAACAGGCAGGCACGTACCGTTGCGGACAGCATCGCGGGTCTCGATCACCCTTATCACGGCGCCCAAGGGTCGTCCATTATCAAAGTGTTCGGGTTAACTGCCGCTGCGACGGGCGCCAACGAGAGCGCGCTCAATCGTGCAGGCATCCCGTACCACAAGGTGTATACGCATCCGTTCTCCCACGCCACGTACTATCCGGGCGCGGTACAGATTGATTGTAAGCTGCTGTTCCATCCCGACGGCCGGATATTAGGCTGCCAGATGATCGGCGCGGAGGGTGTAGACAAACGGCTGGACGTTGTAGCGACTGCTTTGCGGTTAAAGGCCAAAGTAACCGATCTTTGCGATCTTGAACTTGCATACGCGCCGCCCTATTCTTCCGCCAAGGACCCCGTCAACATGCTGGGCTACGTTGCGCAGAATGTGCTGGAGGGTGTCTCTTCCCTGACGGATTATGAAGAAGCCGAACAGTACGATCCTGCTTCCGCCATACTGCTTGATGTACGTACGCCGCGGGAATTTGAGCGCGGGCATCTGCCTGGCGCCGTCAATATACCCGTTGACTCGCTGCGGGACAGGCTAGGTGAACTCGACCCCAACAAAGAAATACTTGAATACTGCCAGGTGGGCGTGCGTGCCCATACGGCGCAGCGCATACTCAGCCAGCATGGGTTTAAGGTAAAAAATGTGACTGGCGGCTACAAAACGTATTCCACAAAGGAGTAACTATGAAGAATCCAATTTGCGTTGGCGTTTGGGATTATGGAATGGGTACCGATCGCTATGTGGGCGACGGTTATAAGGAACGGATTGGCCTTCTTGACCGCATTAAGCGGATCGGGGCACTCAAAGGTGTATCCGGCATTGAAATCACCTATCCCAACGATGTCAATGAGGACAACTGGGCAGAAGTACAGCCCGTATTGCGCGAGTATGGCCTTACCATTGCGGGCATGGGCGTGGAGCTTGTGTGCGATAAGGAGTGGAAGGACGGCTCTCTTTCCTCCGCAAACGCGGAACAGCGGCAAAAGGCCATCGACCGCGTCAAGAGCGCAATGGATTTTGCCCGCAGCATCGGCGTTTCCGTTGTGAGCGTTTGGATGGCGCAGGATGGGTTTGATTATGTATTCCAGAACGATTACGCGGCAGCCTATGCCCGCATGGTCGACGGGCTGCGCATCTGTGCGCAGCATGATCCTTCCATCAAACTGGGAATTGAGTACAAAACCAGCGAACCCAAAATGAGCTGCATGATGAAAAACGCAGGCATGGCGCTTGCCGCCGCACAGGCGACCGGCTGCGCGAATGTCGGCATTACGCTCGATGTAGGGCATGCCTTCAACGCCGGGGAAAATCCGGCTGAATCGGCCGCGATCCTCATGCATGAAAATCGCCTGTTCCACCTGCACCTTAATGACAACTACCGCATCGCCGATGACGATATGCCGGTAGGATCGGTGCATTGGCCGCAGTATTTTGAACTTTTCTACTGGTTAAATAGGATGGGGTACAAGGGCTGGTTCTCGCTGGATCTGTACCCGTACCGGGATTGCCCTGACGCGGCCTGCCGCGCAAGCATTGCATTTATTGAAGGGGCAACCAGGTTTGTAACCGAACGCCTGCCCGAGACATTCGCGGGGGATGTGAACAGGACCCCGGGAAGCATACTGGAAGAACTGATGTCGCGCTTCTTCGCGGCGGAAGGAGGACGTGTATGAAAGCTGCCGTTTGGCATGGATACAAGGATGTACGCATAGAGGAACTGCCGGTACCTTCAATACCCGCAGGCCATGTGCGCATCAAGGTTGCTTACGCGGGCATTTGCGGGACCGATCGGCATGAATACGTAGGCCCCAACTTTATCCCGGTTGCAAAGCCCCACAGGCTGACTGGCCGCACTGCGCCCTTAACGCTGGGCCATGAATTTACCGGCGTTATTGAAGCAGTAGGCGAAGGTGTAACCGGTTGGAAACAGGGAGACCGCGTCACCGCAAACGGTACGCTTTGCTGCAAAAAGTGCGCCATGTGCCGTTCCGGCCGCTATAACGTGTGCGAAAAGCTTGGCTTCTTAGGCGTAGGCACCGACGGTGCGTTTGCGGATTATGTAGTGGTAGATGCGGACCGTCTGTTCCGCGTACCCGATGCCGTTACCTTGCGGCAGGGCGCTTTGGCGGAACCTTTGGCGTGCGGCATACACGCGACGCGCCTTTTAGGGGATATCACAGGCAGCTCAGTCGTTGTTGTGGGTCCGGGGATCATAGGCCTTGCCTGCATGCTCGCAGCGAAATTTGCGGGCGCGGGCAAAATCCTGGTCGCCGGTGTTGGCAAGGACCGCAAGGAACTGGTGGAAAGCTACGGCTGTGTCTACCATGACGTATTGGATGGCGATCTTGTTCCCGTCATACAGGAATGGAACGGCGACCTTGCGGATGTTGTATATGAATGCGTTGGAAGCCAGCGCACGCTGGACAGCGCCATATCGGCGCTGCGTCCCGGCGCAAAGCTGATGGTGATGGGCGTCTTTGAGAAGAAGCCGGTGTTTGACATGAATACCTTCCAGGAAGGTGAGCGGACGCTCTATTCCTCGCAGGCGCATGTGGATGAGATTGGCGTTGCACTTTCTTACCTGGAAAAGGGTCTGATCAATGCCGAAGAACTCATCACCCGTGAAGTGACGTTGGATACCCTTGTTCAGGACGGCTTTGAGGAGCTGATCGTGAACGGGCCCAAACATATTAAGGTCATGATCCGCATTGGCGGTGGAAAGGAGTAACATCATGGATACCAAACATGCAAAGTTCGCAACGAAGGCCGTACACGCCGGGCAGCTTCCCGATCCTGAAACTGGCGCGCTCATAGCGCCCATGTTCATGACCAGCACCTACGTATGGACGCCTGAGAAAATGGACCGTTACCTCGCCGGCGACAAGGAAGGCATTTACACATATGCCCGTTCCCGCAACCCAACGCAAAACGATCTGCAGGACAAAATCGCGGAGCTCGAAGGCGCCGAGGCGGCGCTCGCCACAGCTTCCGGTATGGCGGCAATTTCCCTCGCGGTCATGCACTGCGCGCATCCGGGCGACCATGTTATCGCCTACAAGACGATATATGGCGGCACGTATGGCCTGTTCACCAAGATTTTTGAGGAGTTCCATATTGAAGTAACCTTCGTTGAGGATCTGCTGCCCGCTACTTTGAACGCGGCAAAGCGCCCCAACACCAAGGTTGTTTACGCGGAGACCATTGCTAACCCCACCATGGTTGTGCTTGACCTCAAGGCGCTTGCCGACTGGGCAAAGGTGAACGGCGTCACCTCCATTGTTGACAGCACATTCACCTCCCCCTACATCGTACAGCCGCTTTCCTATGGCATTGACGTGGTGGTACATAGCTCTACCAAATACATCAATGGCCACGGCGATATCATCGGCGGTATCATTTGCGGCAAGTTCGCGTTTGTGGACGGGATCCGCAGCTCCATGTACCAGGAACTTGGTCCTGTGCCCAGCCCCTTCTCTTGCTGGCTCCAGCTCCGCGGCCTGAAGACGCTGCACCTGCGTATGCGCGCTCACTGTGAGAACGCCATGCAGTTTGCGCAGTGGCTTGAGACACAGAAGGGCGTGAAGAAGGTCATCTACCCGGGTCTTGCAAACCATCCGCAGCACGAACTCGCGAAGGCGCAATTCGGCGGCGTATACGGCGGCATGCTTGCCTTTGAGGTGGAAGGCGGTATTCCCGGCGCGCAGGCATTTATCAAGAAGCTGCATATGGCAAAGTACTGCGTCAGCCTCGGGGACCTTGACACGCTTGTTCAGCATCCGGCTACGATGACGCACGGCAAAATCGCACGGGAAGAACGCGAGCGCATGGGCATTAACGATGGCATGATCCGCGTCTCGGTTGGTATTGAGGATATCGACGACATTATCGGAGATTTCGCGCAGGCTTTCGCACAGCGCTAAATGACAATTGCGTGGGCCCGGTGCAAACACCGGGCCCTATTCACAATATTCTGTTTTAAAGCGGGTAACAAGAAAAGGAGGCAATATGCTAGAAATTCGCTGGCATGGCAGGGGTGGGCAGGGCGCCAAGACCGCGGCGCTGCTGCTGGCCGACGTTGCTTTTCACACAGGGAAATATGTGCAGGGTTTCCCGGAATACGGACCCGAGCGCATGGGCGCGCCGATTACGGCATACAACCGCATCAGCGGTACGCCAATCCGTATTCACAGCAACATCTATGCGCCCGATTTTGTGGCGGTGGTAGACGAAACGCTATTAGAAGCGGTGGACGTCACGCTTGGCCTCAAGCCTGAGGGCGGAATCGTCATCAATTCCGCGAAGTCCGCGGACGAGCTGCGTCCGTTGCTCAAAGGGTATACCGGCAAGGTGTATACGGTGGATGCGCGCGCCATTTCCGTTGCGGCGCTCGGGAAGTATTTTCCCAACACGCCGATGCTTGCCGCCATCGTCAAGGTATCGGGCCTGATGGAAGAAGAAGAGTTCCTTCATGATATGGAGGCGTCCTTTACGCATAAGTTCGCAAGCAAGCCCGAAGTCATTCAGGGCAACATGCAGGCGCTGCGCTTAGGACTCAGGGAGGTACACGCATGAGCAGAAAAATAACGGATACCATCAACGAGACCATCTCCTGGCAGGCCGTGACATTGGGCGGCGGAATTACGGGCGGCGGCACCTCTGAAGAATTTAACACAGGCGAGTGGCGTGTAGACATGCCGGTGTATTATGCGGAAAAGTGCAAACAATGCCTGCTCTGCGTGCCCGTATGCCCGGACAGCTCCATTCCCGTTGTGAATGGCAAGAGGGGCGAATTTGACCTCTTGCATTGCAAGGGCTGCGGCATCTGCGCAAAGGTCTGCCCGTTCAAAGCGATTGATATGGAGAGGGGGGAATAACATGCCTAGAGACAGACTTTCCGGCAATGAGGCGGCGGCCCAGGCGCTGCGCCAGGTTAACCCGGACGTAATGGCGGCGTTCCCCATTACGCCTTCAACAGAAATTCCGCAATATTTCTCATCGTTTGTAGCAAACGGCGAGGTGGATACCGTGTTCGTGCCTGTAGAAAGCGAGCACTCCGCCATGAGCGCATGTATCGGTTCACAAGCGGCGGGCGCGCGTACGGTAACGGCTACTTCCTCAGCGGGTCTTGCCCTGATGTGGGAGGAACTCTATGTTGCCGCGTCCGACCGGCTGCCCATTGTACTGGCGCTTGTCAACCGCGCGCTGACGGGGCCGATCAATATCAACTGCGACCATTCGGACAGCATGGGCGCGCGGGATTCGGGTTGGATCCAGATTTACGGCGAAAACAACCAGGAAGCCTATGATAACCTCATCCAGGCGTTCCGCATCGGGGAGCATGACGACGTACGCCTTCCCGTGATGGTGTGCCAGGATGGCTTTATTACCTCCCATGCCGTAGAGAACATCGAGCTGATAGACGATGCGGCGGTCAAGGCGTTTGCGGGCAGCTATGCGCCTGCAGATTCTTTATTAAACCCCGAAAACCCGCTTTCCCTCGGGCCCTACGCTACTTCGGCTTACTACCTGGAGTATAAACGCAGTCAGGCGGAGGCCATGCGCCGCGCAAAAGACGTGATCTTAGATGTGGCAGCCGAGTTCGAACGGATTTCGGGCAGGAAGTATGACCTGTTTGAAACTTACCGGATGGAAGACGCCGAATATGCGATGGTCGTGATTGGATCGGCCGCGGGTACCGGCAAGGAGGCTGTTGATGAGCTCCGGAGCAGGGGCGTCAAGGCAGGCCTATTGAAAATCCGCGTGTTCCGGCCTTTCCCGGCGGAAGAAATTGCCGCCGCATTGAAGGGCTGCAAGGCCATAGCTGTGATGGACCGCGCGGAAAGCTTCAGCGGCAACGGTGGCCCGCTGGCGGCGGAAGTTCGCGGCGCTCTCTACCATGCGGGCGTAATCATTGACGTGTTCCCATATGTATATGGCTTGGGCGGACGCGACGTGCGTGTGGAGGACCTTTTGTCGGTCTTTGAAGCGCTGCCGAAGCAGGAGCATAAAGCCTACCGGTATCTTTCGGTGCGCTCGGAAGGAGGAGAAAACAATGGCCTATAATTTTAAGGAGATCATGTCCAAGGAGGAGCGTCTTGCCCCCGGCCACCGTATGTGTGCGGGCTGCGGCGGCACCATCGCCGTTAGGAATGTGCTGCGCGCACTCCGCGAAGAGGATAAGGCTGTTGTATGCAGCGCCACGAGCTGCCTGGAAGTATCCACATTCCTGTATCCTTATACCGCATGGAAGGATTCGTTCATCCACAACGCGTTTGAGAATGCCGCGGCTACGCTCAGCGGCGTAGAGGCCGCCTACGTTGCGGCGAAAAAGCGCGGCAAGCTCGATGAGACATATAAATTCATTGCATTTGGCGGCGACGGCGGCACGTATGACATTGGCCTGCAGTCCTTATCCGGGGCAATGGAGCGCGGTCATGACATGGTATATGTTTGCTATGACAACGGCGCGTATATGAACACCGGGATCCAGCGCTCCTCCGCAACGCCCATGTTCGCGGATACCACTACGACGCCTGTCGGCCAACAATCCATTGGCAAGCCGCAGTACCGCAAGGATCTCACGGGCATTATGGCCATGCATAACATTCCCTATGTTGCGCAGACAACGTTTATCAAGAACCTTCAAGACCTGCATAAAAAAGCGGAGCGCGCCATCTACACAGAGGGCCCCGCGTTTCTCAACATCATGGCGCCCTGCCCGCGCGGGTGGCGGTATCCGACCGAGGATCTCATGGAAATCTGCCGCCTGGGTGTGGAAACCTGCTACTGGCCATTGTTTGAAGTGATTGACGGGGAATGGAAGCTCAATTACGAACCCAAGGTAAAACTCCCCATCACGGATTTCCTGCGTCCGCAGGGAAGGTTCCGCCATCTGTTCCAGAAAGGGAACGAGTGGGCGCTTGAGGCCTTCCAGAAGGAAGTGGACAACCGTTGGGAGCAGCTGCTCAACAGGTGCAAATAAATTCGCCTTTTGCGGATTTATGTATTGACTACGGCGGAAAATCCCGCTAATGTATGTATAAACATTCAAACTGACGTATAAATGGGTTTGGTGTGTCTATTTTGGAACGTTCGGGAGGCGGAGTGACATAATGCCTGCCTGCCCGGGGAAGGACGGTTATGGCAATTAAGGGGTCCGAGTTGCTTATCAGGGCATTACAGGCCGAAGGTGTGGATACCGTATTCGCATACCCCGGTGTGCCGGTGATTTCTATATTTGACGAGCTGTACAAGCAGCAGGGCATTCGACTTATATTGCCAAGGCACGAGCAGGCGTTGGTACATGCGGCGGACGGATATGCCCGCGCCACCGGCAAGCCCGGCGTGTGTTTAGTCACCAGCGGGCCGGGCGCTACCAATACCGTCACTGCCATTGCTGCGGCGAATTATGACAGCGTGCCGATCGTCTGCTTTACCGGCCAGGTCCGAAGGGACCTGATCGGTAACGATGCGTTCCAGGAAGTGGATATCATTGGAATTACCCGAAATATCACAAAGTACAACATGATGGTCATGGAGCGGGAGGATCTGGGGCGCGCCATCCGGGAGGCGTTTTACATTGCGACCACCGGCAAGCCCGGCCCCGTTATTGTGGATCTCCCAGCCGACGTCATCAACGCCATGGGGAGTGAAGAGTACCCGAGCGATGTGCAGATACGCAGCTACCGGCCTTATGAGAGCGTCCATATCGGCCAGATCAAGCGCGCATCGGCGCTGCTTCGTAAGGCGAAAAAGCCCCTGTTCCTCGCGGGCGGCGGCATCCATATTTCCCGTTCGGAGGGAGCGTTTACGCTTCTTGCTGAACGGGCGGGCATTCCCGTCATTTCCACCATCATGGGCCGCGGCGCTATCCCAACCGACCATCCGTTGTTTATCGGCAACGTGGGCATGCACGGCTGCTATGCCGCAAACCAGGCCGTTATGGAGTGCGACGTGCTCTGCTCCATCGGTTCCCGGTTTAATGACCGTGTGACAGGCAAGGTGGGGGAATTTGCGCCGCACGCAAAGATCATCCATATCGATATCGATACTGCTTCCATTTCCCGAAATGTCCAGGTGGACATTCCCATTGTGGCCGAGGCCGGAAAGGCAATTGAAAGCCTGCTGCACTATACGCGTCCGTGCGATACCGCTGCGTGGCTCGCACAGGTGGATGCTTGGAAGACGGAGTATCCCTTGCCCAAGCAGGACAAACCGGGGCTAACGCCTCGGAAAATCGTAGAGTTGCTTAACCGTGTTTTCCCGGAAAGCATCGTGGTGACGGACGTGGGCCAGCATCAGATGTGGACAACGCAGTATCTTGCGCTGGACAGGCGCAAGCAGCTTTTGACCTCAGGGGGCTTAGGCGCGATGGGGTACGGGCTTCCCGCGGCCATCGGCGCGCAGCTTGGCGACAGAAGCAAAAAGGTCATATGCGTTACGGGCGACGGCGGCTTCCAGATGAATCTTCAGGAGATGGCGACCGCGGTCCTTGGGGGACTGCCGGTGATTGTGGTGATATTCAACAACGGCTATCTCGGCATGGTACGCCAGTGGCAGCAGCTGATGTGCGACCGCCGCTATTCGGGTACAGACCTTGCGGCGGGCTGCGGAGAAAACAGCCCCGTCCAGTATACCCCGGACTTTGTAAAGCTGGCCGACAGCTACGGCGCGCACGGCGTTCGGGTATTTGACGAAGGCGCGCTCCTTACCGCCTTGAAGACTGCCGGGGAACAAACGCGGATCCCCACTATCATCGAGTGCATGATTGAGCGCGAGGAAATGGTGTATCCCATGGTAAAAGCGGGCGCTGCGCTCAACGACATGGTATTGGAGGGATAAAATGAGTTCGGAACTGAGTTACCGGTTTTTGTCCCTTTTCGTGGAGAACAGGCTGGGCGTTCTCGCTAAAATCTCGAGCCTCTTGGCCGGGAAAGCATACAATATCGAAACGCTGACAGTGGGCACGACCGAGGATATTACGATCTCTCGCATGACAATCGGCCTTCGGTGCAGCGACGAGACGTTTGAGCAGATCAAAAAGCAGCTCAACCGGAGCGTTGACATCATCCGCGTGCTGGATTTTACGGAAGCCGATGTCGTCAAACAGGAGCTTCTGTTGCTCAAAGTCATGGAGTGCGACAAAACCATGATGGGCGATATTGTTAAGGCCGCCCAGAAGTTCAGGGCGCGCGTGGCGGGTAAAGGACCGGACAGCATATTGCTTGAGGTGGTTGCGCAGGAGGAAGAGAACAACGAGCTGATATCAGCCATGCGCAAATACCCCAAAATCGAGGTTGTGCGCGGCGGTGTGGTGGCCATTGAAAAATGCGGGCAAGGTAAGAAAAAAGAGTCTGTAGAGATCGATGATTAAAGCAGCCTTAAACAATCGATCGTTATTGAAAAAAAGGCCAGCGGCATTGCCGCTGGCCTTTTTGTTGTAAGAGAGCTATTATTCCCCAACCATATCTCTTTGAGAAAAACGTCTGATCCCCAGCCAGCAAAGGAGTACGCTGAAAAGCAGCATTACCAAAATAGGCAGAAGCGTTACGGTTACCCCCGGGTAAACCCAGGAGTACGGGGAAAACGCAAAGACGGCGTTTCCCACAAATCTCATTTCCCACAGAAACTCTAGCAATAGAAGCCCACCAAACAGCCCCCAACTGACCGGTGCCGCCGCACGGGGAGCAATACCGTAGAAAAATGCGGAAACAGACGTGATAAGCCAGACTGCGGGCAGACGCGCCATGCAGGAGGAAACATCATCGATGCATATGCCAAATAGCAAGAGGGCAAAAGCGCTGCCCAGGTAAGCGATGCACAAATGGCTCCATGCATATTTCGTGCGGGATACCGCGCCCGATAGCACAAGTTCGGCGCGGGCGGACGTTTCCTCTTCCCGCATGCGTAAAACTACCATAATGGTATAGGCGGTTAAGACCTCAGTGAGAATATAAGCCAATATCGCGAGAAACGCATTTCCCGCTCCTCCTAGTAATTTGGACAAATCCGGCAAAAACGCCGTACTGCTGAGCATTTTGTTGATATTTGGAGCAAGTGAGGCGATTATAGCGCCCATCAGTGCATATGCGGATATCCAGACAAACAGCATGCCCCGCTGCAGCCGCCATGCAAGAGCCCATGGATTGTTGAACCCTTTTCGCGCCCGCGCTCGGCTCCTTCGCTCCCGAATATAACTGCCTCCCATGTCCCGCCTGCCGGATAGCAGAAAGGCAATATAGGTGAAAAGGGCCACAACAAGCAGGGCAAACGGAAGCAACAGGAAGTGTTCCCCAGCATAAGGCCGCGCGTAAGCGCACCAGCCATAAGGCGTAAACAGCAGCAGCGTTTCATTTCCTACGGAATTTGCGATGATTTGCCACAGTATAAATACGGCTGCCGTACCCAGCGACAAGCCGCGGGCAAGGCGCGTATTGGGCGCAATTTGCGCTGCGGTTGCGGCGAGCGCAGCAAAGGCACAGTTGCACAGCGCTGTCGATAATCCTGCAGCAAACGAACCTACCGCCGAAAATTCTGCCGCCAGAAACCCAAGCATAAGAGCGATACCGCCCAACAGATTTACCCCGAATACTTTGAGGAATACGGCGGTCAGCGGGGCGTTTAGGCCAATGGCTCCCGCGCGCAAAAGCTCCAGCCTGCCATGTTCCTCATCCTTTCGCGTATTGTTGAGCACAAGAGTGATACTCAGTATGGAGGTAATGAGCGCTGTCGAGGTTCTGATGCGCCAGACCGTTACGCCTGCAATTGTATTGGAAGCAATGGAGCCAAGCAGCGCATTGCCCTGGTTTTCTGCAATGTAAGCACTAAGCTGTTCCGGGGTTTGCAGCAGAGCGATATTGGATGACGCCGCCAAGTAGGCAAACAGGAACGGCAAAAGAACGAGAAGAAGCGTCAGTACCTTGTTGCTGCTAAGATACAGCTTCAAGAGTCTGCCTGTTCCCACAAACGCA
>JAEXTB010000135.1 GCA_023453725.1 Bacillota bacterium
AGCCTGGTCAGCGTCGCGATACGCCGTTTCGCCCCCTCCCCGGAGGCAGCATAGGCGTTTACAAGCGGCAGCTCCCGTGCGGGCAGCAGCGCGATTTTGTCCGAAAGCGAGGAAGCCAGAAGGTATAGCCGCTCTGCCGCCTGTTCGCTGGCCGCAATTAAAAGGCCGCCCTTACTCTGGGCAAGCGCAGCGAATACATGGGCGCGGTGCGCTTCGGGCAGGCCAAAAGCCGAAGCGGGGCCTTCCGCTTCGGTCAGAAGTTCATTGAGCCGGTTGTATTCCGGCGAGTTTTTGAGCACCCGCAGCAGCGGGTGCATTTGTTCAGCCATACTAGCTCCTGATAGTAGTTTAAGGAATTAGAGACTACCTCTCAAACTCCAGATTGTCAATAGGATTGGGGACAACACCCCTAGCGTATACCCTGATGCCCAACAAAAACTACTCTGTTGGCTTTTCCGCCTGTCCGTCTTCTTTTGGTTCTTTTGCTTTCTTGGGTTTTTTATTGAACCTGGCTTGCGCCTCGTTGAGCTTGCCCTCTGCAATGAGCAATGCGGCTTCAGCGGCCTGGGCGTATGCCTCCTGCAGCAATTCCTGTTCTTCCTTGGGCGGCTTGCCCAGCACAAAGGCGGCAAGATCGCGCCCGTCTTTCTGCTTGCCGATGCCGATGCGTACGCGCGGGAAACCATCCTCTCCGCCGAGGCAGGCGATGATGGAGCGCATGCCGTTGTGCGTGCCTGCGCTGCCCGAGGCGCGGATGCGCAGATCGCCGACGGCAAGGTCAATGTCGTCATAAAGCACAATCAGGCGTTCGGGCGGCAATTTGTAATAGGAAAGTATCGATTGCACCGCTTCGCCGCTCAAATTCATATAGGTTTCGGGTTTACACAGCAAAAGCTTTTCCGCGCCATGGTAGCCCTCTCCAATCAAAGCCCGGTGCGCCCGCTTATTGACTGCGATATTGAGCTTATTTGCGAGCGTGTCCAGCGCAAGGAAACCCGCGTTGTGGCGCGAGTTCTGGTATGCGATACCGGGGTTGCCGAGCCCCACGATCAAATACATGGTTCAATCCTCCGCTTTGAGTATATGCCGGCAAACGCGCTCTAAACCTGCAAGCAGCGGGTAAGAGAACAGCGTGAGCCCAACGTAGAGCCACAGCCCAATGCCGGGCTGCGGGGGAACAATCTCCAATATGTTCGGAAAGAGCGCAGCGGCGCCAAAGAAGCCTGCCGTCATCAGTACCCATAGTGCGCCGCGACGGAACACCAGGGGCAGGCATACGCGCAATAATATCATCAGTCCTGCCGTGCCCGCAAGATAGACGCACAGCGAGTTGACTTCTATATAGGAAAGACCGGCGCGGCGACCAACAAGGCCCGCTACGAGGGTAAACAAAAATATGGTGATCGCGCCGGGCAGGGCGCGGGCGAGCACGTTCTTTATAAAGCTGCCCTTGATGCGCGTGCGGTTGGGCTCAAGCGCAAGGAAGAACGAAGGGATGCCCACCGTTAGTGCGCCAATGAGGGAAAGCTGCACCGGCTGGAACGGGTATGCAAGCCCAAAGAGCAGGCTTGAAAGCGTCAGCAGCAGTGAGAATATGGTTTTTACAAGGAACAGCGAGGCAGTCCGGGTAATATTGTTGACCACGCGCCGTCCTTCCATGACAACATGCGGGAGGGATGCAAAATTATTGTCCAGCAGTACAAGTTGGGAAATCTGACGCGCCGCGTCGCTGCCCGCGTTAAGCGCTACGCTGCAGTCCGCTTCTTTGAGCGCAAGCACGTCGTTTACGCCATCGCCCGTCATGGCGACCGTATGCCCCTGTGCCTGCAGGGCCTTGATCAAGCCTTTTTTCTGCTGCGGGGAAACGCGGCCAAACACGGTGTAATTTCCCGCCGCGGCGGATAAGGCTTCATCATCTTTCAGCGTGGTCGCATCAACATACTTCTCGGCACCTGGCAGGTTCAGCCGTTCGGCGATTGCGGAAACGGTGCGCGCATCGTCGCCGGAAATGAGCTTGACCGTTACGTCCTGCTCTCTGAAAAAGCGCAGCGTGTCTTCCGCCTCGGGGCGGATTTCATCAAGCAGTATAACGAGCGCAAGCGGCGTCAGCACCACGTCCTTAGGTGGCTTTGGCTCACTGTCTGCCGCTTCGGATTTACAGAAAAGCAGCACGCGGCGTCCGGAGGAGGCAGCCTCATCTGCCTGTGCTTGCAGCTGTTCGGGCAAGTCCATCAGCATCCCGGCCGCGCCAAGGTATAGCGTACCGTAAGAAAATGCGGCGGCACTATACTTGCGCGCGGAGGAAAAGGGCGTGACGCCCTGCGGCTGCTCCCGGGGCGGTGCTGTATAGAATGCGGCAAGTGCGTTTGCCGTGGCGTTGCCTGCGGGCATTGTGCCCACAATATCGGACAGCATGGCGGTAAGTTCCGCTTCCTCTACAGAGCCAAAAGGGATGACCCCGTCCACCTGCATGTTGCCGGTGGTCAGCGTCCCGGTCTTGTCCAGGCAAAGCATGTTTACGCGGGAGAGTGTTTCAATGCAGTAAAGCTCCTGCACCAGCGTTTTTTTGCGCGCAAGCGTTACAACGCCTACCGCAAGGGAGATGCTGGTAAGAAGCATTAGCCCCGAAGGGATCATGCCGAGCATAGAAGCCGCGGTCTGCTCGACGCTGGACTGCAGGCCATGGGACAGGCCTCGGTAGGCGCTCCAAAACATCAGCGCGCCCAGCGGAAACACGATACCGCCGGCGTAGCGGATGATGAGGCGCAGCGCGCGCATAAGCCCGGAATCAAACCGTTTGTAGCGTTTGGCCTCCTGGGAAAGCTTTGCCGCGTAGCTTTCGCTGCCCACGCGCTCCGCCTGCGCGCGGCAGGCACCGGAAATGACAAAACTGCCGGAAAGCAGCATGTCGCCAGGGCCTTTTTTGATCGCAACGGATTCGCCCGTGAGCATGGACTCGTCCGCTTCAACGGTCCCTTCCCGTACAATGGCGTCGGCAGGAACCTGGTTTCCCAATGTCAATACAAGGATATCGTCCAGCGCGAGCTCTTCACTGGGTACATCCTGCTCCAAGTGATCCCGAACAACCTTTGTGCGGGGCGCGTGCAGCACGCTCAGGCGTTCCACCGCGCGCTTTGCGCGAAGCTCCTGGACCACGCCGATCAACAGATTGGAAAGCACCACACCCATAAATAGTGTGTTTGCATAGGAGTCCACGGCGAGCAGCGCCAGAAACAGGATCACGTTGATGAGGTTAAAAAGCGTCATCAGGTTGTCCCGCAGTATCCGCCCGGTGGTTTTTGTAATGTGTGGCGGCTGCGCGTTTGTAAGGCCTTCCTCCCGCCGTGCAGAAACCTGCGCAGAAGTAAGGCCCTCCTTTGCATCCGGCGTAAAGCGCTGCAAAACGGAGTACCTCCCGTACATGATATGTTCCATTATACAATGCACCCCGTATGGAAACAATCACCTGTGGCCCCATCAGGCCGGATTGAGGGGGCTGCCACACTTTGTTTACAGGATTATGCGTTGCAACCAGCCCTTGAAATATGTATAATGGGATAGCTTACTAAAAGGGCGGTTGGTTCCGCCTGCTCTAAGAATTCGTTTTAAGGAGAATGCGCATGACGGGAAAAAGGATGCTCGCTCTCATGCTCGCACTGCTGAGCGTGTTGGCCGTGGCTGCGGGCTGCACGAAGAATCCCGACGACATTATGGGGATGGTGGGTGAAACGCCCATTTATCGCTGGCAGTATGAGGCATCTTTGAAAACCCAGCTTGCCCGTTATGAAACCATGATGGGCATTGACCTGACCCAGCCGCAGTATGAAGCGGACTATAAGGAGTACAAGGAGAACCAGCTCAATTTCCTGGTAGGCGAAGCCGCCATGAAGGAAGAGGCACGCAAGCAGGGCCTTTACGAGTTGACCGCCGAACAGGAAGCGGAAGTCGATGCGCAGTATCTCAAATATTATAATGAAAAGATCGCTTCTTTCATGGAGCAGTACGGTTCGGATGAAAAGGGCAGGAGACAGGCGGAGCAGGCTTATATCGACCTCTTGGAAAACAGCAGCCTCACGCCTGAGCGTATGCGCTACATGATGCGGGATGCATATGTCATTACGCTGCTTTACGATCAGCTGCAGCCCGCTGCGAGCGTGACGGAAGAAGCCATCCGCGCCTATTATGACGAACAATTGAAAGTGCAGCAGGAGGGCATCGCGTCCAGTTCTTCCTGGTTTGGTGAGAGCACGCCCAATATCATACTCGATGCGCCCGAAGGGTATGTGGAGACAGTCCGCATTACGTTGGACTTTACCCAGAAGCAGATAACGGAAATTAAGGCTGCGGCCGATACTGCGGCGAAGACCGAGGCGGATTACAAGAAAAATGAAAACAGCCTGTTTTCGGGCGTCAAAAAAGACACGTTTGAGCGCGCCAAGGCTAACTTTGACCGTGTGATGAAGGCTTCCTATGAAGAACTGGACAAGCAGCTTCTTACCATCCGCGACGAAGCGTTTTCCGGAACCGATTTTATCAAGCTGATGGAGCAGAAGTCAGATGATAAGCACCTGATCAGCTACTTTGTCAGCCGTGACAGCACCCATGTGGAGGAAGAAAACCGCGACGCTGCAATGCAGCTTGTAAACGTCGGGGATATCTCTGACCCTGTGCACCTCCAGGAAGGATCC
>JAEXTB010000153.1 GCA_023453725.1 Bacillota bacterium
CCGCTTTTTCCTTAAAACCCAGCCCAGACTCCTGTCCGTATGCGGCACCCCCTGCTGTTACCGGGCCACCTAGGACAGGAGCGCAGCGTGCACCCGCCCCTGCGCCAACCATCTCTGGACACGCGGATCACCTCCTAAACAGGATATATACCATACTATTACAACGCACACGCATTGTTTCCGGGTAGGTATATATCGCTGTCACAGGTAAAGGCGGCACTATATGGATTTTAAGAACTTCTCCAGCTCCACCGGCGCTTTCATGCCATATTCCCGGATGGGGAGGACATAGCCTTTATCATTGATTTCAAATACGGACATATAAGTCCGGTCCGCAAGCTGGAGCTTTGTCGCGCCGTTTTCTGTCGCAACATGTTTGATGCAGATTACGTATGTCCTCCCATTGTGCATCACGCCCGGCCAGAGATCAGAGAGCTTGAGCGTGGTGCGCTCGATGCCGCGCACCGTCTTCTCAACAGTCAACGCATAGAATCCGTTAACGGAGTTAACGGATTGTCCCTGCCATGAAGATACACCCGTAACTGCAGCAACATAGACGCTGTCCGCCCGTTCTTTGATAGTCTTAAGGTCTATATCTTCCGTTTGAGGAGCGGCAATATCCATTCCGTCTGGTGCAGTGATTGCATGCCGCGCATCAAAATATCCGCCAAAATCGCCCGCAACCTCGAAAGTTTGTTTCATCTTTTTATCCACCGCCGCATCGGCTCCGCAATAAAGTGCGATTACCCTTCCATCGATATAGTAAGTTGCGGGGAACAGCGTATCCACATATACCGTTTTTCCGCCATAGACCAGGGTATTGCCCTTGATCATGGCCTTGCACTTTTGTACGTCTTTATCCGTCTTAAAGCGATAAAGCGTAAGGGATTCCCCCTTTTTGTTGAGCACGGCGCGGGTCTTTGCAACCTCCGGCGCGGAGGCGAATACAAAGCGGGTCTGAGTTGTTTCCATACTGCGCAGCTTTGGAAAATTGGAAACGAGCCATTTTTCACTTCTTGTAGACCATTCCCCAGTCGCAAACAGCGTGACGGCCTCATCATCCTCTACAATACATCCAGTTACCGCAAGCCCTGTCAGCGGCAGGCTAAAGCAAAGAAACAGTACGCAAAGTACCATGAGAACTATACGTTTTACCATATCCATTTACCTCCTTACGCCTCTAAGAAAAGTGGACTGTGTCATGTTTGTATTCAACTCAATATATGCCACAAAAAAAGCCTTCCTCTCCATCGTATTAATGACGGAGAAGGAAGAACTTTTGTCGCAGATCTGTATCAATTTTCCATTTTCTCTACAATTGAATTTCACCCAAAAGATCAGGCTGATGAAGAAAGGCTTTTATTATTTTCACAAATTCCTGCGCGTTAGAGAGCATGGCAGGATGGCTGCCCCGCGGAAAGAGTGAAACGCTGCAGTTGGGTATTTTTTCGGATAATTCCGCATAGAGCGCGTCAATACCGGGAATCAGTTCATCCTCCTCACTTCCTGTGAGCAATACCGGAACATCGAGCGATGACAACGCCTTGTGAAAATAGCCGCTGTTTGTTTCATATTGGCGTACAATCGCCTGTGTATCCCAATCCACCACGCGCTCCCAATCCATGCCGTGTTGGGTTTCCCAAAATAATTGCGCTTCCCGATGCCTTTTACCTATTTCCCTTTGAGCAGGCAGATTTCTAATAAAGTCCTCCCGTGAGGCTTCTCCCATGAAGCTGTCCGCAACCACCGCACGAATTAAGTCCGGGCGGTCAAGCGCCATGTTGAGCGCCGCTATTGCACCCCCACTCGTCCCAATGATGCATACATTCTGGCACCCCAGCAGTTTCAGCAGATGAATGGCCTGCAAAGCTTGCTCATGCCAAATATTCTCAGGGAGCTCGCTTATACGGTCGGATTGGCCGTAGCCGAGGAAATCCAAGGTAATAACACGGAAGCTCTCTTCGTATAAACCATGGATGCCATCAAACAGCTTTGAAGAAACCGAGTTCCCGTGCAGCAGCAGCAGCGGGTCGCCTTTTCCTGTCTCAGAATAAGAAATCTGGTATTCATGATATAAAAATATGCCATGCCCCCGCCCCCGTTCACGTTATAAAAAGACGCCGGATCAAAGATCCGGCGTCACTTTACGTACAATCAGCTATTCCTCTTCCAACGTATCAATGTCGTTATAGTCAAGACCCGACATATCCGCAAGAAGCACATTGAGCGTCTGCTCCTGTCCATCCCTCGCTATTGTGAGTGTAATGGAAGTGCCGATGGGCTTTGCGGTAACATATTCGGCAAGCTGGTTCTGTTCCGTAATCAGAATTCCGTCACAGGCAGTGATGATATCGCCCGGCTTCAGGCCTGCTACGCCCGCAGGGCCGCCGCGCACAACGCTCACCACCAGCACGCCGCTTGTCACACCGCGCTGTGTGAGTTCTTCCTCGGTGGGGGTTGCAATATGCACGCCCAGAGCCGCGCGCTGCACTACGCCCTTTGTGATAAGCTGCTCTGCAATCAACTTCACATCGTTGATGGGCAAGGCAAAGCCCAACCCTTCCGCCGTAATGGCGACGCCATATTCATCGTACCCCGCATTGAGTGTCTTTGCGGTATTGATGCCGATGACTTCTCCGTTCATGTTAAGCAGGGGGCCGCCACTGTTGCCTACGTTAATGGCCGCGTCTGTCTGAATGTAGGTGTTGGTATGATCGCCGATTGTGATGGAACGCGCCCGCGCGCTGATAATGCCCATTGTAACGGTGCCTTCAAGTCCCCGCCCAAGCGGGTTGCCAACAGCCACCACATAATCGCCGACACGGATGTTATCTGAATTTCCAAGCTTGAGCGGCTTGATGCCGGCCTTGTTAATTTTGACAACGGCCACATCGGATATTTCGTCGATCCCGACAAGTTCGGCATCGATCTCTTCGCCATCGCTCAAGGTAACGGAAAGGGATTTCGCGCCCTCCACCACATGGGCGTTCGTGAGAATGTATCCTTGGGAAGAGATGATGAACCCGCTGCCCATACCCTGGAGGAGGTCTTCCTGCTCCGTATCTTCCGCTGCCTCTCCGGCATTATAATTGAGTATGCCGACCACGCTGGGCGCAACGGCATCCACAATATCCGGTATGGGATTGCCCTGCGTGGGCAAAAGCGGCGCAGTGCCGTCAAGGTCCACCATGGGCCGCTCTGTCGGAAGCGGCGTTGACGAAGGAAGAGGCGTATTCTCAGGCGCTTCGGTATCCGAAGGCGTGCTCTCAGGCAAAGACGCATACGGCTGGCTGGCGGATTGCAAAAATCCCGCAAGCAGCATGCCGATAATGAGGAATACCGCAGCAACCACTACAACCAGCAACGCGATTTTTCCGCCGGAACGGCGGGGTGGCTGCGGGTCGTACGGATTGTTCATGTTTTCATAGTAGCTTTCGTAGTTCATGGCGCTCTCCTTTGCTATTGTGCATGCTGCAATTTCCTATACCTTCGCATATTACGCGTGTAAACACTGTATCATACATGCCTTGCCTTCGCCGGCACGGCACTATGCTTTAATGTAAACGTAAATCGGGTTCCTGTACCGGGCTTACTTTCCACCCAAATATCCTGCCCGTGCTGGTCTATTATACTCCGCACAATCGAAAGTCCCAACCCTGTACCGCTCTGTGCGGAAGGCGTGTGCGCCTTTTCGACCTTGTAAAACCGCTCAAACACATGCGGCGTGTCCTCTTCCGGAATACCGCAACCCTGATCCTGCACCCAGATCTGTGCAATGCGCCGGTCCACAAGCTTTGTGCCGATCTCAAGCCCCTTGCCCTCCGGGGAAAACTTGATGGCGTTGTCTATCAGATTGCGCAGCACCTGTGCGATCTGGTCCGAATCGGCCTCAACAATGAGATTCGGTTTGTGTAACTTAAGCTCCACGTCCAGCTTTTTCTGGTTAACGCGTGCTTCAAACGTAACAAGCGTCCTTAATGCAAGCTCATTGATATCAAACCTGGTCAGCTTGAGCGCGGACTGGCCGCTGTCCATACGCGCCAAATCAAGAAGATTGTTGACCATGCCTGTCATACGCTTGGTTTCCGCAATCACAAGGCCCAGGTAGTCGCCGCGTTTTTCGGGCGGAATGGTGCCGTCCTGTATGGCTTCCAAAAATCCGCTGATGGAGGTAAGGGGAGACCTTAACTCATGGCTGACGTTGGCAACAAGACTTCTTCGCATCTGCTCTAGGTCGCTTAATTCATTGGCCATGACATTGAAGCTTTTTGCAAGCTGCGCAACCTCATCGGAGCCGGAATCGTCCAGCCTGATTTCAAACTCACCCTTGGAGTACCGCCGTACGTTGCTGTTCATATCCGTAATGGGCTTTGTAATGCGGGTGGTCAGGTAGTATACCGCAAGTACTGCGGCGGCTACAGCCATGAGCGCCGTGAGCAGTACATCCAAATATACCTGCGTAATGGAGGCGTTGACCGTGCTCATATCAAGGTGCATCAACACCACGCCATCGGGTACGCCATCCCGCATAACAGCGCGCAGCAGCGTCATGGTTGGCATATCCGTCATGCCGGAAAACAGGTTGTCAAGCAGCACGCCTTCCCCGGAAAGCGTTGCCTTTGCGCCGGTTTCAAAGTTCCATATGCCTTTAGATGCAAGCTTAATCTCGCTTTTCCCAGGCCATATGGTAAGTCCCGAAAGAGTCACGCTTATGGGATTGCTCCCTTCTGTAAGCGTAGGCGCTTCCACAAGTGCGCCCCACTTTTCCTCTGACTCTACATCGTCATAAAACGAGCGGATGTTGCCCAGCGAATCGATGACTTGAATCAGCGCGCCATATTTTCGCGCAATGGTCAGCAATTCCTCAACCGCAACCGGGCGCTTTTCTTCATAGACATATTTTTCAATGAGTATAGTGTTGATTTTTTCCGTTTCACGCCGAAGGGATTGTTCTTCCTCCTGCAGGTACTGGTTTTTAAACATATTGGAGACCGTTATTCCCATGAGCAGCAGCAAGCAGAGAATAACGGCCAAATATGTGGACAGCATGCGGGAAAACAGCGTTTTAAAAAAATCTTTCCTCATTGCGTCCGTTTCAATTTTACGATTCGTGCGCGGATTCGAACTTATACCCTACGCCCCAGACGGTTTTAATCTGCCATGTGTCGCGCTCGCCAAGTTTTTCGCGGATGCGCTTGACATGTACGTCCACCGTGCGGCTGTCTCCAAAAAAATCAAACCCCCATACCTGCTCTAAAAGCTGCTCGCGCGTAAATACCTTGTTCTCATGCGCAGCTAGGAAGTACAATAGCTCGATTTCCTTGGGCGGCATTTCCACGGCTTTGTCGTCGAGCGTTACCGCATAATTTTCCAACGATACCGTAAGCCCGGGGAAGCTGACGATGCGCTCCGCTTCCGGAGCTGCTGAACGGCGAAGCACCGCCTTGATGCGCGCTAAAAGCTCCTTCGCGTCAAACGGTTTTGCCATATAGTCGTCTGCACCCAAATCCAGCCCCTGCACGCGGTCAAGCGTATCGCTCTTGGCGGTGAGCATAATGACGGGAACATCGCTTTCCTCACGAAGCTGATGCAATACCTTCCAGCCGTCAAGGCCGGGCAGCATCACATCGAGTACCACCAACGTGGGTTTGGTATCACGGAACAGCGCAAGCGCCGTATCTCCGCGTTCGCCAACCTGCACGGAATACCCTTCTTTGTTAAGGTAAAGCTTGATGATCTCGAGTATGTTCCTGTCATCGTCTATCACAAGTATGGTGTTGTTGTCCACAGGCGTATCCTCCTGATTGTCCGCTCTCTGAATAAGAGCGGGAGTTTCTAGCGCGCTTCCACCGTTATGCCGTTGTTCCTGAGCAGTGCCGCCGCAACGCCGTCCCCAATACGGGTTTTGCCTGAAAAAGAGCCGTCATATATGACATCCACTCCACAGGACGGGCTGTTTGCTTTGAGTATTGCCTTATGCGCACCCGATAGACGGGCGATATTGAGCGTTTCCTCGGCACCAAGTACAAACGCCTGTGTTACATCCTGCCCCAGGCGATTGCAGACGCGCGCAGAACCGTTTAATACATCCGCGCCGTCGCCTTCCATAATCTCGGCAGGAGGTCTTGGCACGGGCAGCCCGCCCAGCTGCTCCGGGCAAACAGGGATTGCTTTACCCTCGCGAAGCAGAGCCATGATCTCCTCATCCGGCTTGGCTTTTCCGTCATATCGGCAATGCACGCCGCACAGGCACGCGCTTACCAGTATCATAACATACTCCTTTTCGTTGAGCGCCTGCAAAACAAAAAACTTACTATGAATTTTGCAGGATTGCCTTAATTAACGTCACTGATAAAATTCTACGAACCTTATCAGTGAACAAAGTGCTAATAAATCTGTTCAAATTTCAAGATATCGGTTCCCTAGGGTGCCGACGATTACTTTTTTTTAGAGCGCCCGTACTCAGGGGGCGCGGGGGGCGAAGCCCTCCCGCTATTAAA
>JAEXTB010000235.1 GCA_023453725.1 Bacillota bacterium
CGGCAGCGCGTTGGCGCGTCCCCAAACTCGGGATACGCCGCGTTGAGCGCCTCCTGATCAAGCGCTGTGAGCTCCAGCAGGGAAAAGCCGGGGGTATCGAGCACAGCGCCCCCTTCATACGGCCAAAGCTCCACGTGGCGGGTGGTGTGTTTCCCCCGGTCCGTGCGTCTAGCTAGCCCGCCCACCAATAACGCAAGCCCGGGCAGCAGCGCGTTAAGAAGCGAGCTTTTGCCCACCGCGCTTTGCCCGGCAAAACAGTTCACTTTATTGGCAAGCGCATGGCGCAGCGCCTTGAGCCCTTCGCCCGTACGCGCGGAAAGCGCAAGCGTTTCCACATGCGGCGCGTATTCGCTGCAGATCTCTTCTACCGTTTTACTGTCGCCCTCATCGCATTTGTTGATGACGATGAGCGGCGCAATGGAAAGCGGGATGGCCTGCAGCATCAGCTTATCGCACAAAAGGAGATCCGGCTTGGGCTTTGAGGCGGAAAGCACGATCACCAATTGATCGATATTCGCCACCTGCGGGCGCACAAGCAGGTTTTTGCGCGGCAAAATTTCCGTTAGGGCGGCGTGCCCTTCCTGCTGCCGCTCAATGAGCACCTGATCGCCGCACACGGGAGAAAGACCCTCGTGCCGGAACCGTCCGCGGGCCTGCGCGGTCACTTCTTCTTCATTCTGCAAACGAACGGTATAGTATCCGCCCACGCCTTTTAACAAAAGTCCTTGTTCCTGCATTCTTTTATTTAACCCAGATCGGCGTCTAAGACACCGTTTTGATACACAAATTTATACTGCATTTTTATCCCAAGTAAGAAAACATCACGGTGGTTCTGCGGATCTCCTGCCCGTTCTCATAGAGGATCAGCGTATGTTCGCCGCCCTCCGCCAGCACGGTGGGGAAGGAAAGCTCCTGTCCTTTTCCGGCATCGAGCGTCGTCTCATACACCACCTGCTCGTAAGGAATGCCGTCCCCCGTTACCGGAATGATGGCCATGATCTTTGTATTGTCCTTGGCAATATCGAGCGTGAACGCGATTTTTGCGCTATACGCATCCGCGCCGATGCCGGTCGCGGTCAGCTCAATGAGCGAAGTGCTCGCCGCAATCTCGCCGGGCACCGGGTTTTGCATCGTCACATCGTCGGTGGAGATATTGTCAAGGTCAGATAGCCTTACACGGAACGCCGCAAAGCCCCGCTCTTTTAAAAGGATAAGCGCCTGGGACAGTTGCAGCTCCGTGACGGTAGGTACCTCTATGCTGCGGCTCGGCTCGCCGGAAATAAACAGCTGCACCTCGTCTCCCGGCAGCAACGATGTTCCGGGCATGGGGTTCTGTTCAAACACGGTGCCAACTTCCGCATTGGAAATGCGGTATTCCGGGATGCCGGGCAGCAAGCCTTCATCGCGTAGCGCGACTTCCGCCTCATAAAGCGTCATGCCGCGCACTTCGGGCACCACGGGCATGGCTGCCCCGCCGCTGACAGTAATTGTGATGGTGCCGCCGGTTTTCAGTTCCACGCCCTTTTGCGGCTGCTGGGTAATGACAACGCCTGTCGGGTAATCCTCGCTCTGCTCCTCCTGCACTTCTACCTTGTAGCCGCGCAGTTTTGCGGTGTTGATGGCCTCTTCCTGCTGTTTTCCAACCAGGTTGGGTACAAAATCCGTCGTCGCGCTGACGCGCTGGAGCACCGTACGCTCCATCACAAGCATCGTGCCGAACAATACAAGAAGAATTAGCGCCACAGTCGTAATGCGCCACACAATGCGCCGCGGTTTTCGCTTCGTTTTCGTGGCCGGTACCAATTCCTTTGGTTTTTGCCGGGCAAAGCTGCCCTGCGGCTCCCGCAAAACGCGCATGAGATCCTGCCGCATTTCCTTTGCGCTGTGGTAGCGCAGCGTGGGCTGTTTGCTGACCGCCTTCATGATTACGTCGTTAAGCGCGGGAGGGAGGGTGGGCTCCAGCACAATGGGAGGTACAATCTCCTCCTGAATATGCCGGAGCGCGATGGAAACGGAGTTCTCGCCTTCAAAAGGCAGCCGTCCCGTCACCATTTCATAGAGTGTGACGCCCATGGAATAAATATCGCTTTCCACCGTCACCTGCCTGCCTTTGGCCTGCTCCGGCGAAATATAGTGGACCGATCCCATCACCATGGACCCGGCATACGTGATTGTGGAAGAATCCGCGTTGCGCGCGATGCCGAAATCCGCGAGCTTTGCGTGCCCGCGTGCGTTGATAATGATGTTCTGCGGCTTGACGTCACGGTGGATAATCCCCTGCTCATGCGCATGGGAAAGCGCATCGAGCACCTGGGTTGCAAGGTTGATGGCCGAGCGCGGCAAAAACCGCCCCTGGGCGCGGATACACTCTTTGAGCGTGCTGCCATCCACATATTCAAGCACAATGTAATGGAGGTCTCCCTCCGTGCCGACGTCATAGGAACGGACGATGTGCTCATGCGAAAGGTTTAATACCGCCTGCGCTTCCTGCTCAAACCGCCTGACAAACGCGGCGTCGGTCTGGAATTCCGGCTTTAGTATTTTGACGGCAACCGTACGGTGCAATGTCCCCGCCTGCACAGCCTTATAAACATCGGCCATGCCGCCGGAACCGATTTTTTCTATGATCTTATATTTCCCAGAAAGCACGCGTCCGATCATAGCGCGTCACCTCCCGCGTTCTGCACCAGTACGGCGGTGATGTTATCCGTGCCGCCCGCATCGAGCGCAGACTGGATGAGCGTTTGCGCGATTTCTTCGAGCCGCTCGCCGCTTTTGAGCGCTCGCAGCAAATCCGCATGCGGTACGCAGCCATGGAGCCCGTCCGAACAGAGCAGCAGCACATCGCCCGTCTCCCAGTTCCGGTGGAAGAAATCCGCCTCTTCCCGGCTTGAAGTGCCGAGCGCTTTGGTTATAATATTGCGCTGGGGGTGGCGGTCCGCCTCCTCCTGCGTGATGGAACCGCTTGCCACCAGCACCGCCACAAGGCTGTGGTCCCGCGTGACCTGGGTGAGCGTTTCCCCGTCAAAATGATACAGTCGGCTGTCGCCGATGTTTCCTGCAATATATTCATGCTCATACAGTAGCGCGAGCGTAAGCGTTGTTCCCATGCCGCGGCAGCCCTCTTCAGTCTGCGCGTGCTGGTAAATATCGCTGTTCACCGTATAGAGCACCTGACGCAGCGCGCGCACGGCCATATCCGCAGGTTCGTCAAACGACGCAAGCTGGGAGGAGAGGCCCTCCACCGCCAGCGTGCTTGCGCGAAGGCCAGCCGCATGGCCGCCCATGCCGTCCGCCACGGCAACAAGCCGGGGCTCTTCAGGCAGCCGGGGCACATAAAAGCTATCCTCGTTTTTCAGCCTGCGGCCAATGTGTGTGCGAGCAGCGTAAATCATCCCTTGCCCTCCTGCGGTGTAAAACGCGTCCGAATATCCGCCGCTTCCGAACCGATATCCCGATGGAAGCACTTCACCTCTGCTACACCGGCAAAACGGCGTGCCATTTCCTCCGCCGCGGCGACAGAGCGGTGCCGCCCGCCGGTGCAGCCAAATGCCACCATTAAGCGCTGCTTGCCCTGGGCCGCAAAGCCGGGCAGCACGCCGCGCAGCATTTGCTCCAGTTCATTTAAAAACCGGGCAGCGCCTTCCTGATTGAGCACGTACTCGCGTACCGGCGCATCAAGCCCGGAAAGGGGACGCAGCTTGGGCTCATAAAAGGGGTTGGGTAAGAACCGCATGTCCAGCACAAAATCCGCGTCCACCGGAAGGCCGCGCTTGTAGCCAAAGCTCATAAACAACAGCAGCATGCTTTCCTGCGATTCCAGCGAAAGCGCCTCCTCAAGCCTTGCATAAAAGTCCATGGGCTTGAGGTCGCTTGTATCGATCACCGCATGCGCGCGCTCCTTGAGCGGCTGCAGCACGGCGCGTTCATGCGCAATGCCCAGGCCGATATCGCCGCCTGTCGCGTGCGGATGCCTGCGGCGCGTTTCCGCATACCGGCGCTGCAGCACATCGTCCCGGCTGTCCAGAAACAGGATGCGGTAGTCCGCGCCGGACGCGGCAAGCTGGCCGATCATAACCTCCCAGTCCGCGCCGAACGCGCTTTCCCGGCTGTCAATGGCAAGCGCCGCATGCGTGATGACCGGGTTTGCGCTTTCACACCGCTCCAAGAAGGCGGGGAGCAGGCTTGCGGGAAGGTTGTCCACACAATAAAAGCCGATGTCCTCCAGACGCTTTAACGCAAGGGATTTCCCCGCGCCGGAAAGGCCGGTAACGATCAGCAGCGTCAGTCTTGCCATACGGGTCTCCCTTCTTTCTATCATATAATGATACCCAATCAAGCCGCCGTGCTCGCTTCCTGAAAGGAGCGGACAGCACAAAGATTAATCTTCTCCCCAGATCTTGGGCTCGCAGTGGAGCTCCACGCCATGCGTTTTCTGCACACGCTCTTTGACCTGTTCAATCAATTGCAGCACATCGTTTGCTGTGGCCTCTCCGACATTGACAATAAAGCCCGCATGCTTGAGGCTGACTTCGGCGCCTCCCACCCGGAGGCCCTTTAAACCGGCGCTTTCAATGAGCGCGCCCGCGAAGCATCCCGGCGGGCGTTTAAACACGCTGCCCGCGCTCGGGTATTCCAGCGGCTGTTTCTCCCTGCGCCGCACAAGATAATCCTCCTGCCGCGCCGCAGCTCCGCCATCATCTGCTACAAGAGTGAGTTTCGCCCCAAGTACAATGCGCTCGGGCGCACAATAAGCGCTGGTTCGGTAACCCATCTCTTCATCCAAGACGTTCTTTTCTATAATAATACCGTTTTCCAGATACCGTACGGATTGGATCACCTGCTTGATCTCTCCGCCGTATGCACCTGCATTCATGGCGCACGCACCCCCCAGCGTTCCGGGAATGCCGCACGCCCATTCAAGGCCGCCTAACCCAAGCCGGACGGCTTCCCACGCAAGATCGGTCAGCGGAACACCCGCGCCTGCAATGAGCGTTGTGCCTTCGCTATGAACCTGCGCCATATCCCGGCCAACCACAATGACAAGACCGCGAATGCCGCCATCCCGCACAATCAGGTTGGACCCGTTGCCTATGGTATACACGGGTAGTCCCAGCTCACGTGCGGCAGAGTACGCCTGGAGTACCTGCGTTTCGTCCTGCGCGCGCAGCACAAAGTCCGCCGGCCCGCCAAGGCGAAAAGTGGTGAGCGTACGCATCGGAACGTCCCGCTCTATGGGCAGGCCGCAAAATTGCCGCGGCATATGCTGCATATCTATAAAGAGGCACTTCCCTTCTTACAACACGCGGCCTACCTGCCTGCATATGGGCAGAATAAGCCTTATAACATGTTTATTCTATCGCACTTGCAGCCGTTGTGCAATCTTGAGGGGCGGGGATGCGGCTGTATTCGGCCGTTATTTGCAGCATGCAAATACTGGATGACACTTTTGCCTTTTTCCGCGCCGGATATATGCATATGCGTCGTATACAGGAACATGCCCTCTCCGCGTCTGCCCGGGCAGTCCCACCGTCTTGCCTGTTATGAATATTGCATATCCGCATTTTAAAAACCCGTACAATCCCGCGCGCCCCTGTGGATAAAATGCGTATAACTATATATTATCTATTCTTCCATGTACGCTATCATTCTGAATTTCCGAACGATATACTTGTATATGCAAGATTTTTCTGTAATCCTGCATGTCCATGCATCCGCCCCGTGTGGGGCGCTACATTTCACCACCGGATGGAGGGAACCACTTTGAAAGAGCTTTTGCTTGGAAACGAAGCGATTGCCCGCGGGGTATACGAAGCGGGCGCGCGTGTGACGTCCGCCTATCCCGGCACGCCCAGTACCGAAATTAATGAAGCCATTTCAGGATATGACTGCATTTATTCTGAATGGGCACCCAACGAAAAGGTCGCTGTAGAGGTTGCGTTCGGTGCATCCTTGGGCGGCGCCAGGAGCATGGCCTGCATGAAGCATGTCGGGCTCAACGTTGCGGCAGACCCGCTGTTTACCTCCGCCTACACCGGCGTCAACGCCGGAATGGTCATTGTCGTTGCGGATGATCCGGGCATGCACTCCTCCCAGAACGAGCAGGATACCCGCATGCTGTGCCGCGCGGCGCATGTGCCGGTGCTGGACCCTTCCAACTCCCAGGAATGTAAGGACTTTACCAAGTTTGCATATGAACTGAGCGAACAATACGACACCCCCGTCATCATCCGCGTCACAACGCGCATTGCCCATGCCCGCTCGGCTGTGGAGTTGCAGAATAGGGAGGAGCGGGAGCTTCTTCCTTATGTAAAGCAGCAGAGCAAGTACCTGACTGTCCCCTCCAACATGCAAAAGCGCCACCTCGTTGTCGAAGCGCGGGAAAAGCGCCTGATTGAGGACGCATGTACGTTCCCGATCAACAGCATTGAGTGGGCGGATAAGACAATCGGCGTCGTCACAAGCGGCGCGGCGTATAATTATGTAAAAGAAGCGCTGCCCGAGGCCTCCATATTAAAGCTTGGCCTTGCCTATCCGCTGCCCGAAGCGCTCATCCGTGAATTTGCGGCGGGCGTTGAAACGCTCTACGTCATAGAAGACATGGAGCCGTTCTTTGAGGACGCCATCAAGGCCATGGGCATTCCCTGCTCCGGCAAGGACAAAACTGGCATACAGGGCGAGCTGTTCGTAAGAAAGATCGCCGCAAAATTTGCAAATGCTCCCGAACCCGGCCCGGCACAGACGGAGGGTGTCCCCGTAAGGCCGCCCGTATTATGCCCGGGCTGCCCGCACCGTGGGCTCTTTTATGTGTTGAATAAGCTGAAGCTGACCGTCCATTCCGACATCGGCTGCTATTCCTTGGGCGCAAACCCGCCGCTCAACGCCGCAGACTCCTGCCTGTGCATGGGCGCATCTATTGGTATGGCGCACGGTATGGAAAAAGCACGCGGTAGTGAAAGCGCGAAGAAAATGGTAGGGGTGCTCGGGGACAGCACGTTTGCCCACAGCGGCATGACAGGCTTATTAAATATGGTATACAACAGGTCGGTCGGCACAATCATCATTGCAGACAATGCCATCACAGGCATGACAGGGCACCAGAACAACCCCTCAAACGGGCTTGATATCCACAACAACGCCGCGCCGCAGCTCAATTTGGAAAAGCTGTGCGAGGCGCTGGGCGTGAACCATGTAAAGGTTGTAGACCCGTTTGACGTCAAGCTTTTGGAAAAGACGTTGCGCGAAGAAACCGCGCGCGAAGAACTTTCCGTCATTATCACCCGCAGGCCCTGCGCGCTCATCATCAAGCCCACCGGCGTGCGCTACTATAGTGACCCAGAAAAGTGCAAAAATTGCGGCATGTGCATGAAGATCGGCTGCCCGGCAATTAACAAAACGCCTACCGGCGTGTGGGTAGACCCCACGCAATGCGTCGGCTGCGGGCTGTGCGGCAAAATCTGCCCGTTCGGCGCGCTTGGCCCGGTGGGGGAATAGAGTATTTTCATAGGGTATCGCCCCCAACCGGGGCGGCCAAATATTATTTTTATTAAAA